>DAIAVG010000081.1 GCA_027445725.1 Acidithiobacillus sp. | reverse complement strand
GGGAGGGGGAGGGGGTCCAACGCCACGAATATATGCCACGACTTCCTTGAGTGGGACAATTTGATAGCCATGGCTCTTCAGATATTCAACCTGTGCCTCGAAGACCACCGTGCGAACGGTCATGGCATCTCGCACCACGGGACCAAAACGATGATAGAGCAGGATGGGCACGACGCGCTCCGTCCCTGATCCCCAAGCCGGCACGGCGAAAAATATGGCGAGTAAGGGCACCCAGAAAAAGAATCGTAGTTTGCCCATACGCCCCCTTTGCCAAACAGCACGCGTGCCTGGCTTTTCCGTCCTCTGCGCCCTGGAAGCTGGCCCCTCCACCGCTCGCAGTATTCGTCTTGCGATCGGAGTCGATGAGGTGAGTCACAATATCTCTCATCACATTGAACTGTAAATGGTTATATCTCAATTACGAGATGAATTCAAAGTCCGGCAGGCCACTAGCGATTGGGTCTTGCCTCGGGCATGGATACGACCTATAGTCCCAAGTATGGACTATGGCGCATCGATTTTACTAATGGCTAATATTCGACCTGATTTGGGAGGGCGTTATCGTACGGGTGCTCGCCTGTCCGATGCACTGGGTCGTCGCCGTGTTTCCACGTCCAGAGCGCGGTATGCATAACGAGCCGAACTTGTTCGGCTTTTTTATTGTAGGTAGGGGGTAGCCTCGAAGTTTCTCTTCTTCTTGATGAGAGATGGCAATGTCGCTGCATAATCAGCCAGAGGGCAGATTATGCAGCGGCGATTCCCAGGTAATTCGGGAGACAAGGAATGCAGAAGAAACATCGCTGGCAGGTTGCTGTAGCGGTATTGACGTTTCTAGGTGGGATCAGTGTGTGCCAGGCGGCGCCGCACGAGGCGGGCCACAAGGCTTTGCATCGGATCAATCACCACACCCACGCACGGCGCCATTATAAGAGCATTTCGAAAAACTCGAAAACAGTGCAAATAGGGTTCACACATAACAAAAGGTTAGTGCCTGTCAGACAGGCGAAAAGGGGAGTTTTTCGAACTGCCCATAAGACAATATTGCGTGCTCCGAAAAACGATTATATGGCGTTGACGCCGACGGCGTTGCAGTTGATGGACCTCGCGCCCGTCGAGTTTGCCGGGGTAGGTGCGGCACCACAGTCTGTTTCGACCTATGACTATAAAATACAGTCCTTTCCTGCAGCCGATGTAGATAGGGTAACGAGCCCCGTTTTTGTCGATCAGTCGCTGGTGCTGGTCAAGGCAGGCATGGCGACGGATGACGCACCGGTTGTTCTTCCAGAAAAACCCGTGTCGCCGGAGGTTGATGCGGTAGTCGCCACTTCAGCACCAGAGCAGTCTCACTTACGACTCGCCTTGGAGATGTTGGCCAGCCATGCCTATCACTGGGCGCGCCACCCTTTGCAGGCGCTGGAAACCAGCGGCAATGCCGCTGCCGGGCCACGAGCCGCAGCCGAACTAGCCAATGATATCGCGCAAGAAGGGCAGTATGCAGAGACGGAAAGTCATTCTGATTCCAATTCTTGGCTGTCACCTCGCTCGATGGTGGTTTCCGCACTTAGGTTTATTGGTGCTCCCTACCGCTGGGGTGGTATGAGCCCGGCCTCTGGATTCGACTGTAGTGGCTTTGTTAAATATATATTGGCGAAGTTTGATATTCATGTGCCGCGTACGTCTTATGCCCAGGCAGCTGAGTTACGGAAAGTTTCCCGGGTCAATCTGAGGCCTGGTGATCTGGTGTTTTTTGACACGATGCATCGGCCTTATTCCCATGTAGGGATCTACATTGGTCATCAGCACTTTGTCAGTGCCCAGACGCCCAGCACGGGTGTCCAGGTGGCGAGCCTGAATGACCCTTACTGGGCGGCACATTTTGACGGAGCGCGTAGCTTGCCGGTATCCAGCGCTTCCTAATGACGAAGTAAATATCTGCCCATTGCCCCAAAAAACCCGCGCTCTGTTTCAGCCTGCGGGTTTTTTATGGCCGGCAAGGCGGTTGGCTCAGACGGGCCGCGACGCATATCTACAATGGATTTTTATAGCGCATACATTACGATCGGATTTTGAACGTCTAGTTCGGCGCGGAGGTTTTGTCAAAGGACGCGGCCGCAGCGCCGGGTGCCCCGCTTTGATCCATGCGGGCGAGCAAGCGAAAGCCCCCAATGACACCGAGGATGCGCTCGCGCACGGCGTCCTCCCAAGCATCCTGGGCCAGGGGCCAGTATTTGCATTGGGTATGTGCCGCGCGGGGGATGTCTGGCGCGGCGTGGCAGTCGAGGGCGATGAGGAGATCGGGCCAGACATGGTCGGTTTCGTCCGCCCTCGCTTCCAGCCAGTCCGCGCCCAAGGCTTCAGCCAACGTGGCGGCATAGCGGGCCTTTGCCGGATCAGTCGGATGCCAGAACAGGATGCGTGCGCGCCGTTTATACATGAATGCCCTCTTCACCACGAATTTGTGCAAAAATAGCAGGACTGACGATAAAACGGGAGCAGAAATGGGGTGTCGGGAGTGATCGGGGAGGAGGACTGGTCCGTGCTGTTGGGGCAAGCCGGGGCGCTGGCCCAAGTACTGCCGCAGTTCCGGGCACGGGAGCAGCAACAGGCCATGGCCGCGCAGGTGGCCCATACGTTGCGCGACGGCGGTGTCGCCTTGATTGAAGCGGGGACAGGTACCGGCAAAACTTTCGCTTATCTCCTGCCGGCCATGCTTTCCGGGCGCAAAGTACTGGTTTCTACCGGCAGCAAGGCCCTGCAGGACCAGATTCTGGAAAAAGATATCCCGCTGTTGTTGCGGGCTATCGGAAAGCCGCTGCGGGTCAGCCGCCTCAAAGGGAGGGCCAATTATCTTTGCCGACATCGTTTGCAACGCTTCAGTGCCGAGGGCGTAGCACCCGCTCTTGCTGCGCCTTTGGCGCGGGTGGCGGACTGGGCCGGACAGACCCGGGAGGGGGATGTTGGCGAGCTGACTTCGGTGCCCGAGGATTCGCCGGTCTGGCCCTTGGCCACCTCGACTCGGGACAACTGTTTGGGCAGTGATTGTTCGGAGTATGGGCGCTGCCATGTTATTGAGGCGCGGCGCCAGGCGCAGGAAGCGGAGATTCTGGTGGTGAATCACCATCTGCTTTTTTCTGATTTGGCGCTGAAGGCCAACGGCATGGGGGACTTGTTGCCGCGGGTCGAGGCCATGGTGCTGGATGAGGCCCATCAGGTGCTGGATTTGGCCGGGCGCTACTTCGGCCAGCACCTGAGCAGTCATCAGCTCTGGGACTGGGGGCGGGATAGTCGGGCCGAAACCCTGACTGAAGCAGGAGACGATGAGCGACTGCTGGCAGCAGCCGCGCAGGTGGAAACGCAGACGACGGCGTGGCGGACGGCTTTGGGTCCGGGTGAGGAGCGCGGGTCCTGGACCTTGAACCCGGATAGCGCGCAAAGCTCTGCCTTTGCCCGTTTGCGTCAGGCCGTGGCGGAGCTGACCCAGGCCCTGAATGCGGCTGCAGCACGTGGCAAGGGCCTGGAGCAATGTGCGGCGCGGGGGGTAGCGCTGCTGGCGACGGTGGATTTTTTTACCGCGCAAAACACCCCGAATATGGTGTTCTGGCAAGAAAAGAAAGCACGTACGGTGCAGCTCCATGCCACCCCGCTGGATGTGTCAGCGCCGTTGCAGCGGCATCTGCTGGAACCGGTGGAAAGCGTGGTTCTCACCAGTGCGACCTTGCGGGTAGGCGATAGTTTCGCCAGCACCGAGCGTGCTCTGGGTTTGACCGCAGCTAGCACTTTTACAGCCGCATCACCTTTTGATTATGCGCGGCAATCCCTGCTTTACCTGCCGCCAGCGATGCCGGAGCCCAATCATCCCACGTACACCCAGGCCTGTCTGGAAGCCGCTGCACCGGTCATCGAGGCCAGTGGCGGACGGACTTTTTTCCTCTTCACCAGTCACCGGGCCTTGCAGGAGGCGGCGGCATCCCTGCCGCAGCGGCTGTCCTTCCCTATTCTGGTGCAGGGGAACATGCCGCGACCCCGTCTTCTGGACCGTTTTCGCAGCCTGGGTAACGCAGTGCTGCTGGGGGCGGCGAGTTTCTGGGAGGGGGTAGACGTGCAGGGTGAGGCCCTCTCCTGTGTCATTATCGACAAGCTGCCCTTTGCCAATCCCTCGGACCCGATTCTGCGGGCCCGCACGGAGCAGTGTCAGGCAGCGGGCGGTGAACCTTTCCGCGAGCTACAGATCCCGCAGGCGGTGATTACCTTGCGCCAGGGCGTAGGGCGGCTGATTCGCTCGGAGACGGATCGCGGCGTGCTGATGCTCTGTGACCCGCGCCTGCGCAGCAAGGGCTACGGACGGATTTTCCTCGACAGTCTGCCGCCCATGCGGCATGTTTCCAGCCTCGATGCGGTCCATGCGTTCTGGCGGAGAGAGGCTTGATGGGACTGCCGCGCTTTCTGGCTATGGATACGGCTACCGAGGCCTGCTCAGTGGCCGTTAGTACCCCGGCTGGGGTGGTTGAAGAGTTTGTCGTGGCGGCTAATGCCCACAGCCAGTTGCTGCTCCCCATGATTCAGCGGGTGCTGGATCGCGCCGGCATGACCCTCGCCGATATAGGGGCCATCGCTTGCGGGGTGGGGCCGGGGGGCTTCACCGGGGTGCGTATTGGTGTGAGTACGGCGCAGGCACTGGCTATGGCATGCGGGCTGCCAGTCTATCCGGTCTCCAGCCTGCAGGCACTGGCGGCGACGGTATCCCAGCCGCAGGTGCTGGCGGCTCTGGACGCCCGCAAAGGGGAGGTTTACGCCGGGGTGTTCTGTCAGAATGCGCGGGGCATACCCCAACTGCAAGGCGCGGAGAAGGTTTGTGCTCCCGATGCGGTGGGTTGGCCAGCGGAGGGCCAGTGGTGGGGGCTGGGTACGGGCTGGCAGGTTTATCATGCCCACTGGCAAGGTCCTAGTATCCTCGGCTGGAGTGGCGATACTTTTCCGCGGGCCGAGGCCGTATTACGCCTTGCGCAGGCGCGCTACCAGGCGGGAGATCGAGGTATCATCCCGGCACTGCTGGAGCCGCACTATATCCGTCCCTCCCTGCCGGAGGAGAAACAAAAATGAGTCTGCGTCCCATGCAGGTAGGTGATCTGGATGCGGTGGCGACGCTGGAGTCGCACATTTCGCCGGGACCCTGGACGCGGGGTATTTTCCGCGACTGCATGCAAGCGGGTTATGATGCCTGGGTTATGGAGGATGACTTTGGTGTGCTGGTGGCCTTTGGGGTCTTGTCCACGGGAGCGGCCGAGGCGCATATCCTTAATCTCGGTGTAGCACCCGCCTTGCGTCGGCGAGGTTTCGGGCGGCGCATGCTGCAACATCTCCTCTGCCGGGCCGGGCAACTGGGTGCGCAAAGGGCCTTTCTCGAAGTGCGGGTGTCCAACATCGGCGCGCAGGACCTGTACCGTTCCCAGGGTTTCCATGAAATCGGGGTGCGTTTGAATTATTATTGCAATGAGGAGGGACGGGAGGATGCGCTGGTCTTGTCCCTGTCGTTACTGCCGTCCGTAAATCAACTCAGAGAAGGTTAATCGTTTATGTCGTCATCCCCTGTTGCGGAGGCCCCGGTCAGCGCGTTTATTGATGCAATTCAGCGTCGCCGTACCTTTGCCATCATCTCCCACCCCGACGCCGGCAAGACGACGCTTACCGAAAAACTCCTGCTTTTCGGGGGCGCGATCCAGTTGGCGGGGACGGTCAAAGCGCGCAAAAGTAGTCGTCACGCCACCAGCGACTGGATGGCCATTGAAAAGAGTCGCGGCATTTCCGTCGCCAGTTCGGTGATGCAGTTTGAATATGACGAGCATGTCATCAATTTGCTGGACACACCGGGCCATCAGGACTTCTCCGAAGATACTTACCGGGTACTGACTGCGGTGGATTCGGCGCTGATGGTGATTGACGGTGGCAATGGCGTTGAGGCGCAGACCATCAAGCTGCTGGAGGTCTGTCGTCTGCGCGATACCCCCATCATCACTTTCATGAACAAGTTCGACCGCGAAAGCCGCGATCCGACGGAGTTGCTGGATGAGGTGGAGTCGGTGCTGGGTATCCGGTGCGCGCCCGTCACTTGGCCTATTGGGATGGGTAAGCGTTTTCGCGGCGTGTATCACCTGCTGCGCGATGAGGTGTTGGTCTTCGCCGCCGGTGAGGAAACCCGGGAGCAAACGGTGGAGCGGATTGCCGGGATCAATAACCCGGAGCTGGATCGGCGCTTTCCGGATGAAATGACTGAATTGCGGGAACAGGTAGAATTGCTGCATGGTGCCTCCCATCCTTTTTCTCTGGAGGATTTTCTGGAGGGACAGCAGACGCCAGTGTTTTTCGGCTCGGCCATCAATAACTTCGGGGTGCGGGAATTGCTGGGTGCCCTTATCGACTGGGCGCCTTCGCCCCGCCCCC
>DAIAVG010000080.1 GCA_027445725.1 Acidithiobacillus sp. | reverse complement strand
CCTGACGCCGGCGCACCAGATTGTCGACGATACGGACGTCATGTCCACGGGAAGAAAGGTGCAACGTCGTCGGCCAGCCGCAAAAACCATCACCACCCAATACCAAGATCCGTTGTTGCATGTTTTGTCCGTCCTCTCCTGGATTTTTGCGCAGAGTAGGCGAGGATGGCGGAAAAAGGCAATTGTCTGATATACCGCATGCGTAACGGCGATAGGTTCATAAAACTGTAACATTGCTGTGTTACCCTCACCGCTTATATGCGAGCAGACAGGAGTGATTCCGTCCATGAGCAGCGCCAATGTCCTCGATCAGCAAAGTATTACCCGCAAACATCGGCGCATTCTTTGGGCCTCTGGCCTGGGGATTTTTCTGGATGGTTATGACCTCAGTATCATGGCGGTGGCCCTGATCCTGCTCAAACAGCAATGGCACCTGACATCCAGCGAACTGGGTGCTTTGGGTACCGCAGCTTTGGTGGGTGCCTTGGTAGGAGGGCTCTTCGGCGGCCCGATTGCGGATCGCTGGGGGCGCAAAACGATTTACCTCATCGATATTGCCGCCTTCTTCTTCGCTGCGCTCCTGTCCGGCTTTGCCTGGGATGCGGTTTCTCTCATCGTCTTGCGCTTCTTCCTCGGCCTCGGAGTGGGGGCCGATTATCCCCTGAGCTCGACCTATATGGCAGAATTCCTGCCAAAAAAGTCGCGTGGTGCGGCGATGACCTGGATTTTCGGACTCTGGATGGGGGGCGCCCTGGTATCCAGCATTGTTGGCTTGTTGCTGCTCCAAGTGGGCCCCGATGCGTGGCGCTGGATGCTGGTCTCGGGGGCGGTACCCGCAGTGTTGGTGTTGTGGTTGCGGCGCAACTTACCAGAATCGCCACGTTGGTTCCTGCGCCGTGGGCGTTGGCAGGAAGCAGATGAAGTCGTATCTTGGTTGGCGCCTCATTTGAGCACCTTGGAGCGCCAGGCCGCCCTCGGCGAACTGGCCGCGAGCATGGAGGGCGCGCGCCAGCACAACTGGTTTGACCTCTTTGGTAAGACCTATCGGCGGCGTACCCTCTATGCGGCCATCCCCTGGTTTCTGATGGACGTGATGGGCTATGCCATGGCGATCTTTCTGCCGATCATGCTGCTCCATCTGGGTCTGCACAGCCACGTTCAGGCGCTCATTGGCAATGCCGTCTTCACCGCCAGTTTTGTCATCGGCTGGATTCCCCTGGCCCTCCTGATCGATCGGATAGGGCGCCGGAAAGCACAGATCTGGGGTTTTTTGGGAGACGCTATTGGTTTAGGTCTGGTGGGTGCTTTTGTGCTGACCGGCCAACCGCCCTTTGCCATTGTCGCTATTGGTCTGATTCTCTTCCAGGTCGCCAACAGTTTTGGCCCAGGCAATACTACCTGGATCATCCCCACGGAATTGTATCCGACGGAGCTGCGGGCGAGCGGGCACGGCTTTGGCACAGCATTCAGTCGGGTGGGTGCAGCGGTGAGCGTCTTTTTCCTACCCATTATCCAGGCGCATTTTGGGGTGGGCGGCCTGTTGTTGATTCTGGCGGCGGCCGGGCTCCTTGGCGCGATTTTGACTCAGATCCTCGGCGTGGAGATGGCCGGGGAAAGCCTTCCTGAGAGTGGTGCGCCGGGGCACGACGCAACGATGGCGCGCCGCGCCGCGTGATGGTTTATGCGGTTTCTGCGCCAGTTACTGGAACCAAGTGGTGTAGAAAATCATTGGTGCAGCTAGCCCAGTCGTGGCGCAGTGCTGCCTGACGACAGTCTTCGCGATGTAGTGGCAGACACTGCAGGGCAGCGTAGGCGAGGTCTTCACTGAGGAAACCATTGACGCCGTTATCGATACTCGCTTGCGGTCCCGTCACGGGATAGGCTGCCACCGGCACGCCACAGGCGTTGGCCTCCCGCACCACTAACCCAAGGGTGTCCGTACGGCTGGGAAAGACCATGACATCGGCAGCAGCAACATGACGGCTCAAAATCTCCCCTTGCATCATGCCGTGCCAGGTTACTTCGAGATAGCGTTGCCGCAGTTCTGCAGCCAGTGGACCATCGCCGATGACATGTTTGCTTCCGGGCAGGTCAAGTTTCAGAAAATCTTCGACATTTTTTTCTATCGCCACTCGTCCAAAATAGACAAATGCGGGTCTGGCGCCAGGGAGGATCTGGGTCGTGTCCTGCTCCGGCCAGGGACGAAAAAGTTTGCTATCCACGCCGCGGCTCCAGAGGACCAGATGCCGAAGACCCCAACCATGCAGTTCCTCCGCTAGGGCGGCGTTGGATACCATGGTTTTGGCAGCACCGTTGTGAAACCAGCGCAGAAAATGGTATCCCCAGGCCAAGGGAACGGGATAGCGCGCAGAGATATACTCCGCGAAGCGGGTATGAAATGACGTCGTGAAGCGCAGGCCATGCCCCGCACACCATACGCGCGCAGCCAAGCCCAGTGGCCCTTCGGTGGCGATGTGGATACAGTCCGGCTGAAAGGCCTCCAAGGCGCCCCGCACCTGAGATAGCGGTTGCAAAGAGAGTGCGATCTCTGGATAGGTGGGGCAGGGCATGCTGGGACCCTCGCCGCTATGCAGCACAAGGACTTTGTGTCCGCGCTGCTGGAGTTCGGCGGTGGTGCTCTGTAATGCGCGCACTACCCCATTGATCTGCGGTGCCCAGGCATCGGTAATCAGGGCGATTTTCATGAGGACTCCAAATGTTCCAGAGGAAGCTGTTGGCCCTGCGTTGCCAGAAGTTCTGGCCAGCGTAGGAGATGGATTTGCCCATCGTAATCCTCGATCAGGGCAGTGCAGCTCTCTACCCAATCCCCGTCGTTGTAATATTGGGTTCCACTGATAGATTTTATTTCTGCGTGGTGAATGTGCCCACAAATTACCCCATCATAACCCTCTCGATGGCACTCCCGGGCAAGAAATTCTTCATACTGGCTGATGAACTGCACGGCTTTCTTGATGCGATGCTTGATAAAAGCGCTCAGCGACCAATGACTACGGATTCCGAATAGTCGATTGAGACGCTGATGCCAGCGGTTGAGCCCGAGGAGCAGGTTGTAGCCACGGTCACCCAGATGAGTAAGCCAGCGCACATAGTGCATGCTGAGGTCAAATTGATCGCCGTGGGTTACCCAGAGACGTCGCCCGTCGGCAGTTTCATGTAGGCAGTGAGGAACAACGCGAATTTCGCCGAGCGCCAGCCCTTCATCATCACCCTCTAGAAAGGTGCGTAAAAGATGCAATACTGGGTCGTGATTGCCTTGCACATAGGTGACCTTCACCCCAGCGCGCGCTTGCCGCAGGATCTTCTGTACCACGGTACTGTGGCTACTGGGCCAGTACCAACGCCTTTTGAGCGCCCAGAAATCGATGATGTCGCCAACCAAATATAACTGGTCGGCTTGATAGTGACGGAAAAAATCCAACAGAGCTTCCGCCTGACAGCCTTTGCTTCCCAGATGGATATCGGAGACAAAGATTGCTCGACAATTCTTGAACGATAAAGCTGGTGAGCCGACGTGGTGGAAGTCAGTCATGAGGAAGAGGGTCATCCGCAGAGCGTGACGACTTATAAGCATGCTGCAAAAGTCTTGTCTTGTGTTTTTGGATGGATGACGTTGGCCGATTTATTGTCACAAAAAGGTCATAAAAGGTTAATAATACTGTCATATTTGTGGCGTATCCTCTACCACAGTCCTATATTTTGCGCCATGAGCTTGGGGGCCACCGTGATCTATGCGCTAGTCGCCGGTACTCTGCACCATGCACCTCACCTGCAAGACTCTCTCGCGATGCTCGCCGCTGCCCGTTGGGAGGAGGTGAATCCCCTGTACCACGCGCGGATCGTGCTCTATGACGAAGGACAACAGGCTGACCCCTTGGTGCGACATCTGCATGGACAGAGAGCATCCGCCCGGCGAGTCAATGACAAAGCTGCATTGCACAGGGAGTTGGCTGAATGGCGACCCCAGCTTCTGATTGTCATCGGCTGGAACCACAACTTAGTGGAAACGTTGTTCGATAGTCAGACGTACCTGATCCAGAATGGTACGGCGGTCATGGCGGTCGGACCCGATGGTGACGAAGCGGCGATGAGTGCCCTTGATGCGGGGGTTGATGTCTATGTCGGGGCATCGGTCAGTGAAAACTTGATCCTGGCGCAAGCGAGTGCCTTGCTGCGACATGGGCTTGCCTGGGAACAGATCGTGATCGACATTCCAGGGATCTTACGCATCGATCCAGAGAGTCGGCGCGTGCGTGTATATGGGCAGGAGCTACGTCTGACCAAGCGGATATTCCGCCTATTTCAATATCTGGCGCAGCAGTCGGAGCGTACGTTATCGGCCACAGAAATTGCGCAGCATCTCGCACCGCGCGAGCGCTGTGTGCAGCTGAATACCGTTGCGGCACAGATTCATCGCCTACGCAGAAGTCTGGAGGAGGTGAAGGCTTCGAGCTGGCTACAGACGGTTCATGGTTTTGGTTATCGCTTGAGCGTGCCGAGACCGAAGAAGATTCCTTAGGTTGTCACATATTTGTCATATAAGGTTCATCATAGTGTCACATTCTGCTGCTATGGTGGCCCCTTCGCAAAACAGGAGATCAGATCCGTGAATGTCGCCTACATCGTACATCTAGCCAATTACTCGGATGGCATCCTCTACGTCCTGATGTTGTTGTTGCTCGTTGAGCTTGCAGTGATGGTGGATCGCTTCTGGTATCTGCGGCGTACGCTTTCACGGGGTGACGCCATCGTCCATGAACTATCTGGTCAGGGACGCTTGGATCGTGAAAGTCTCGATAAGCTTGCAGAACATGCCGACGGTTTGCCGGAAGCCAGTCTGTTGCGCATGGCGGCCACCCATGCTGGGCACGTGAAGGGAGAAGCCTTGGCCAATCGCCTCGAAGAGGCGGTGATTACCCTGGCACCGCAACTGGATCGCCGTCTTTGGCTGCTCGACACCATCATTACCCTGGCGCCACTCCTAGGGCTGTTCGGCACGATTGTCGGGATGTTCCACGCATTTCATGTTCTGGCGGCTCCAGGTCACGCACCCACGGAAGTCACCGGTGGGGTTGCCGATGCCCTGGTGGCTACCGCGTCGGGCTTGTTCATCGCTATCCTCGGCTTGCTCACCTTCAACGCCTTCAATAATCAAGTGCGGCAAATCCTGCTGCAGCTGGATTCGGTGAAGACCATGCTGCTGAACCGGATGGATGGGCAACCCATGTTACACCCGGATGCAGATCCGTCGGAGCGCACTGCCCAAGTGCTCGCTGTCGCGCGTGCGAGTTGAACCATGGAGCGACGTTATTTTGAAAGTAAGAAGGGGCGGGTAGAGATCATTCCGATGATTGATATCATGCTCTTCCTGCTCGTGTTCTTTATTATGATCACCATTCAGATGATTCCGGATCAGGGGCTGAATCTTCAACTACCGCATTCGAGTGAGGCGAAACAATTGCCGCGTCCACACATGACCATCAACATTCAGGAAGATGGCACTGTGGTGGTCAAGAATCAGCATTATGATCTTGCTGGTCTGCAGAATCTCATTCGTCAAGATGGAGATCCCAGCAAAACGGTGGTCACCATCGCCGCCGACAAGGCCGTTCCATACCAGAAATTCATTCATGTGATGGATGCTTGCCAGAAGGCTGGAGCGAGTGATATTGGCTTGGCGGCCAATGCAAGTTGAGATGAGCGCCGCGATTTCGTCTCCGCGTTTGAGCCCGAAACCCCAGGGCTATTTCGGTCGCGCGCTCATTATCGGCGCGCTGATCGAGGTGGGATTGGTGGCTGGTCTGATCTGGATCAGTAATCAAAAAAGCCCGCCTCCGCCGCCCAAGCCAAAGCGCATCGCCATACATATGGTGCAACCGGCGAAGCCCAAGCCACTTCCACCACCACCCAAACCGGTAATGCACCCGAAGCCTGTGCCCAAGCCCATCCCCCATCCGGTTCCGAAACCAGTTCCGCGTCCTGTGCCGCACCCGGTGGTGCACCACGCCCCTGTACCTAAGCCGCTGCTCGCCAAGACTTTGGCGCCGACAGCTCCGACGGTGCCGCCAACGCTCCCAGCACCGCCGCCCCCTCCTCCGGCGCCGACACCAAGTCCGGCATTGGCGCAAGAGGCTATCGCCCAGTATGCTGCGTTGGTCCGTACGCAGGTACAAAGTGATGCGCGTGTCCCTGAGGCAGTGCGTCTGATGCATCTCAGTGGTACTGCGGTAATCAGTTTTGAGTTATTACCTTCGGGACAACTGGTCTGGGCGAAGCTTGCCAATTCGAGTGGGATCAGCGCCATCGATCGTGCGGCTTTGCAGGCGGTGAGGGGAGGTAGTTATCCAGCCTTCACCAAGAATATGCCCAAGAAGGCTACGGTATTTGATGTAGAGGTCCATTTATCCGCAAATTCCTGATCTAAACGCTGCTTGTCTTTACGAGAGGCGAGCCTGGAGGGAGCGATGAAGAATTT
>DAIAVG010000079.1 GCA_027445725.1 Acidithiobacillus sp. | reverse complement strand
TGGCGTGGAGATTGGTGCCAACTCCTGCATTGACCGAGGTGCGCTGGCAGACACGGTGATTGAAGATGGGGTAAAGATAGACAATCTGGTGCAGATCGGGCACAACGTCCAGATCGGCGCGCATACGGTTGTCGCCGGACAGACAGGTATTGCGGGGAGTGCGCGGGTTGGCCGTCATTGCCGTATTGGTGGTCAGGTGGGGATTACCGGCCACATAGAAATTGCCGATGGCTGTGTGATCGCCGGACAGAGCGCGGTGACTCGTTCGTTGCGTCGTTCCGGTGTTTATTCCGGGGTGATCCCTGCACAGGAAGTGAATCGCTGGAGGCGTGTCGTCGCGCGTCTCGACGGGCTGGACGCACTGTTTCGTCGGATGAAGCGAGTCGAGCGTGAAGTCGAGCAGGATTTATCTACAAATGGGGAGCCGTCTGATCGTGAATGAACTGAATATTCAGGATATTCTTAAACGCTTGCCGCATCGCTATCCATTTCTGCTGGTGGATCGAGTGGTTGAAATAGAGATAGGGAAGCGTTTACGTGCTTTGAAAAATGTCACTATGAACGAGCCGTATTTTCAGGGGCATTTCCCGGGATTCCCGGTTATGCCGGGCGTGCTCATCATTGAGGCGCTCGCCCAGGCGGCGGCCCTTCTCGCCTTTGTTTCCGAAGACAAGAACGGCGAGAATGCAGCGGTTTATTTTGCCGGGATCGATAAGGCACGTTTCCGCAAGCCGGTGACGCCCGGCGATCAGCTGGAACTCATCGCTAATGTGAGCCGTCGGCGTTCCGATATGTGGCAGATGGAAACGGTAGCGCTGGTCGATGGCGCGGAAGTCGCTTCTGGGCTGCTATTGGCCACATTGCGCGAGCATGCCCAATGACCGCGCAGATTCATCCGCAGGCCCTCATCGATCCCTTGGCCCGGATCGGCGAGGGTTGCATAGTCGGGCCTTTTGCGGTCATTGGTGCAGGGGTGGAAATTGGCGATCACTGCCAGATCGGTGCGCATACAGTGATTGAAGGCCCTACCCGATTGGGAGCCCATAACCATATTTTTCAGTTTGCGTCGGTCGGCACTGCTCCGCAGGACCTTGGCTACACCGGTGAACCTACTACACTTGAAATCGGTTCGCACAATACGATACGTGAGTTTGTGACCATCAACCGCGGCACCGTGAAAGGTGGTGGAATAACGCGGATTGGTCATCACAACCTCCTCATGGCTTACTGTCATGTGGCGCATGACTGTTGTATCGGCGATCAGGTGGTGATGGCCAATGCGGCAACACTTGCCGGACATGTCAGTGTCGAAGATCACGCCATCCTTGGCGGCCTGTCGGCAGTGCATCAGTATGCACGGGTGGGGGCTCACGCGATTCTCGGCGGCGGGACCATGGCACCCCTGGACATCCCGCCCTACATGATGGCGGCAGGTAATCATGCCAGTTTGCACGGCATTAATGTGCGCGGTTTGGCCCGGCGCGGGATTTCCCGGGAGACCATTTTGCAGATTAAGCGGACTTATCGCCTGCTCTTTCGCTCAGGGCGGCGTCTGGAGGATGCGATGGATGAGGTTCTGCAGCGCGGACTGACTGCTCCAGAGGTGGCTTACCTTTTGGATTTTATTCGTAATACTCATCGCGGAATTACCCGACCATGATCAACATACGAACCGGCGTTATTGGTGTCGGCCATCTTGGCCGCTTTCATGCGCAAAAATATGCCGCAATCTCACAATTGGCAGGTGTTTTTGACGAGAATGGGGAACGGGCCGCGGAGGTCGCCGCCGAATTGGGGTGCCGTGCTTTTCCCAGCGTTGGTGCGTTACTGGCTGAAGTGGATGCGGTGTCCATTGCCACTCCCACCTCTACCCACTTCGCGGCGGCGGAAGCGGCCATGCAGGCCGGTGTGCACTGCCTGGTCGAAAAGCCCTTTACCCTGGATACCGAAGAAGCGGATGCGCTGATCGGCATGGCGCAGGAGCGCCATCTGGTGCTCGCGGTTGGTCATATCAAACGGGTGCATCCGGCTATTCAGCATTTGCGGCAGGCTGGCTACGGAGCGCCCCGCTACCTGGAGGCGGAGCGTCTGGCGCCTTTCAAGCCACGCTCGCTGGATATCGACGTGATCATGGATCTGATGATTCACGATCTGGACCTGACTTTACTGCTGACTGGCGCCGAGCCCGTGGACGTGCGCGCCGTGGGTGTCGCGGCAGTGACGGACAAGGCGGATATGGCCAATGCCTGGATGACGCTGAACAATGGCACCGTGGCCAACCTTGCGGCCTCCCGGGTAGTGCGGGAGCCAGCGCGGCGCATGCGGATCTTTTGGCAGGATCGTTATGCCTCGGTGGATTTTCTCAACAACACCCTGCATATCTACCATCGCGGTGCGGGAACAGTGCCGGGAATTCCCGGTGTGCGTGATGAGGCCGTGGAGTTACCCAAACGGGACGCCCTGGCGGCGGAGATTGAGGATTTCCTGAACGCCATCGTAGCGCACCAGCCGGTGTTTTGCGATGGCATCGCGGGTCGGCGGGTGCTAGCGGCGGCGCTGCAGGTGCGGGTGGCCGTGGAGGCTTTTCTACAGCACTGAGCGGCATACTGGTGCTGGTCTTGACGTTTTTTTGGACGGTGATGCATGACTCAAAATACAGCAATTCCCATGGTCGATTTGCGCGTGCACTTTGCGCCGCTGCGGGATGAGATTCTGACGGGGATAGGGAAAATTCTGGAAGAGGCCAGCTTTATCCTGGGAAATCAGGGACGTGCGCTGGAGGCGGAGGTGGCAGGCCTCTCCGGCGTTGCCCACGGTGTAGGCTGCGCTTCCGGTACGGATGCCCTGATGCTGGCCCTGCGTGCCCTGGAGATCGGTCCCGGCGACGAGGTGATCGTCCCTACCTTTACGTTCATTGCGACTGCGGAAGCCGTGCTTTATGTGGGTGCTACGCCGGTTTTTGTGGACGTGGATGATCGTTTTTATGCCATGACCGTGGCCGGTATCGAGGCCGCTATTACGCCGCGGACCAAAGCGATCATTCCCGTACATCTCTACGGCTTGCCCGCAGATATGCCCGCCATCATGGCGCTCGCGCAGAAGCATGGTTTACGGGTGGTTGAGGATTGTGCCCAAGCCATTGGTGCCGAAATTAATGGACAGGGGGTGGGCAGTTTTGGTGATATCGGCTGTTTTTCTTTCTTCCCCAGCAAAAATCTCGGCGGTGCCGGAGACGGCGGCATGGTGGTGACGGCGGATGCGGAGCTGGAACGTAAACTGCGCGGACTGCGCAACCATGGTTCCTGGCAGACCTACCACCATGACGTGTTGGGCTATAACAGCCGCCTCGACGAAATGCAGGCGGTGATTCTGCGGGCGGAGTTCCCGCATCTAGCGGCCTATAACACCGGACGGCGGCAGGCGGCAGAGTGGTACGCCGAGCATCTGGCGGGTCTCGACCTGCAATTGCCGGAAACTCCCGCAGGTTATCACCACGTATTCCATCAGTTTACGATTCAGTTGAATGCGCGGGATGCGGTGAAGACCGCCCTCCATGCTGAAGGCATTGCCAGCGCCATTTACTATCCGATTCCAGGACATCAGCAGAAGATGTTTGCGCATCAGGCCCAAGCCCATTGTCCGGTGGCAGAGCGTCTGGCGGAGCGGGTGCTCTCTCTGCCCATGTTCCCGGAACTGCGTGAGGAGCAGATTGTCAGGATCGCTACCGTGATCCGTCGCACCCTGCACGGCTAGGGCCTTGAGCAAGGCCTTTATCCTCGCGGTAGAGCGTTCCGGCGAAAATCTCGGGCTGGAAATCATGGCGAATGCAGCGCAGGCCGGACTCGATCTGCAATGGTCGGGGGTGGTTGGATCCCGCCTGCAGGCAGCGGGAGTGGAAAACATTGCCGATGGTGAAGTGCTGGCGATGATCGGGTTGGTCGAAGTCTTGCGACACTACAGCCACCTGCGCAGGCTCTATGGGCAGATTCGGCAGCATCTGCAGGCGGAACGACCGGATTGTGTGGTGCTGATTGATCATCCGGCTTTCAATCTGCACATCGCCAAGATGGCTAAAAAACTGGGCATTCGAGTGCTCTATGTGGTAGGCCCACAGATCTGGGCCTGGCGCTCGCAGCGGATTCATCAGATCAAGCGCGTGGTGGACCACATGCTGGTTCTTTTTCCCTTTGAGGTGCCCATTTATGCACAGGCGGGGGTGCCGGTGCATGTGCTGGCACATCCTCTGTTGGCGCAGACTGCAGCAGCGCCAAATCGGGAAAACGCGCGGGCAACGCTGAACATGGCGGCAGACGGCCAGGTGCTTGCGCTTTTACCTGGGAGTCGGCGTGGTGAGCTGGAACGGCTGGCGTTGCGTTATGCCGAAACGGCGCGACGTTTGCGCGAACAAATGCCGGATCTGCGGATTCTGGTGGCCTTGGCCAGGGAGGAATTACGCCCCCTCTGGGAGCGGCTCTGGAAACAAGGTGCCGGGCCGGAAGATGCACGGCTGGTGGTCGCTCAGACGCAAACTGTGCTAGCGGCCGCTGATGTGGTGCTGGTCGCCTCCGGTACCGCCACACTGGAAACCGCACTCATGCAGCGCCCGGCGGTTGTCGTCTATATTCTGAACGCACTTACCTTTGCTTTCGTCCGAAGATTGGTGAAGACCCCTTTCGTGGCCATGCCCAATATTCTGCTGAAAAAGTCCGTGTACCCAGAATTTCTCCAGGGGGCCTTTGAGCCCTCGCAAGTGGCGGACGCACTGGCGGCGCTTTTGGGTCCGGCAGGTCCCGAGCAGGTGGCGAAATTGCAGAAACTGCGCGGTCTGCTGGAAGGTGATCCTCCCGAGCAACTGCAGCAGGTGCTCCGCGAGATGCTGGCGTGAAGCCGGTGAATCCATGAAAAGTGCCCCAATCCTCGAACATTATGGACCCCGGTGTGCGGGCGTGGATGAAGCGGGGCGGGGACCCCTGGCGGGGCCGGTGGTGGCTGCGGCGGTGATTCTGCGCGCACCCCTTTATGGTCTGGATGATTCCAAGAAAATGACGGCCGCCGCACGGGCGCATTGGGCCGTGCGTATCCGCAGTGAGGCCCTGGCCTGGTCGGTGAGCCGGGCTGCGGTCTGGGAGATCGAGCGCTACAATATTCTCCAGGCATCGTTGCGTGCCATGGCGCGGGCTATCGCCGGCCTGCCCCGGCGACCTCAGCGGATTCTTGTCGACGGCAACCAACCGCCCCCCGGCTGGCAGGTGGAGACACTGGTGGGTGGCGATGGCCGGGTGGATGCCATCGCCGCCGCCGGTATTCTGGCCAAAGTGGCACGGGATGAGGAGATGCAGTTGCTCGACAGGTATTACCCTCAATACGGGCTGGCGCGGCATGTGGGTTACGGCACGGCGGTGCATCTCCAGGCGTTGCGACGCTGGGGTCCCTGCGCGCTGCATCGGCGCGGCTTCGGACCCGTCGACCGGGCCTGGGAGGCGTAGCGATGAGTGCGCCGCAGTTTGTCCATTTGCATGTGCACTCCGAGTATTCTCTGGAAGATGGCATTATTCCGGTTAAGGCGCTGGCCAAGCGCTGTGCGGAGCGGGGTATGCCGGCGGTGGCGATCACCGATCATGGCAATCTTTTTGCCCTGGTCAAATTCTATAACGCTGCCCGGGGGCAGGGCGTCAAACCGGTGATTGGCAGCGAGATCTGGGTGCATGATGCGGCAGAGCCGGAACAGCCGACCGGCCTTATCCTGCTGTGCATGAATAAAACCGGTTACGGCAACCTCAGCCGCCTGCTCAGCCGGGCTTATCTGGAGGGCGGTCGCCACGGACGTCCGCAGATCGACGCGGCATGGCTGGAGGGCGCGAGCGACGGTCTCATCGCCTTGTCTGCGGCAGGCCAGGGAGAAATCGGGCGTGCCCTGCAGCGCAACCCGCAACAGGCGGAAGGCCGGGCACAGCACTACGCACAGCTTTTCCCGGAACGTTTTTATCTGGAAGTGCAGCGCAACGGCGAGGCCGGGCAGGAAGTCCTGGTCCAGGCCACGGTGGCGCTGGCGGAAAAACTGGGATTACCGCTGGTGGCCACCAACAACGCCCACTTTCTTGATGCGGCGGACTTTGCGGCCTTCGATGCGCGGCAGTGTATTTCTGCGGGCTTTACCCTGGACGACCCGCGCCGTCCACGGCGTTTTACGCCGGAGCACCGCCTGCCCGACCCCGAAGAAATGCGAGAGCGTTTTGCGGACCTGCCGGAAGCTTGCGACAATACCGTCGAAATCGCGCGACGCTGCAATATGGAGCTGGTGCTTGGGCATTATGCACTCCCCGACTACCCCATTCCCGCCGGTCAGTCCGTGGATGAATATTTGCACGACGCGGCGCAAAAAGGTCTGCAGGAACGCTTGCAGGAGTTGCGTATCAGTGGCGACGCCACGTTGCCTTATCACGAGCGTCTGTTGCGTGAGGTCGGCGTCATTCAGCAGATGGGCTTCCCAGATC
>DAIAVG010000078.1 GCA_027445725.1 Acidithiobacillus sp. | reverse complement strand
AACCCAAAGTCTTCCGTATTCCTCCAGGACGTCAGCAATTCACACAGCCCGGCATAATTCAGGGTGCCGCACTGGTGAGCGAGATAACTTTTCTGGACCGCGAGCGCGCGATTCCAGACGAAGCGCACGCAGCCGACCGCGCGGGCCAGCAGATTCTCCTGCTCCTGCGTGGTCTCCAGGCGGTAACGCACGGCTTTTTGGATTAGCATGGTGTATTATTATACAGTGTGCATGACTGGCAAGCAAACTATCCGTCGGAGGACTGGCGACTTCGACGGCATCGAGCCGTCTCGCCGCCGCGCTATTCATCCCCGCCCTGAAGTGGCGGGGCTTTCCGCGCTTTTTGGGTAATAAAGTGAGTACGAAATTAGCGCCGATAGAGGGCGGGACTCGCCCCGCCCAATCGCTGGGAAGCAAGGGATCGATCGCGCATTATCCCGCCTTGCGCAAGTGCATATCCAGGTGTATGTCAGTGAACGGGCAGCGCACTCCGCCGCTGGTCGTGCGCTCTATCAGTC
This sequence comes from Acidithiobacillus sp., assembly GCA_027445725.1. The sequence goes on along the minus strand of DAIAVG010000078.1, from coordinate 6,055 downwards.
CGAGTTCGGCGAGCACCAGCACGTCGTCGTGAACGCGACGCACATCCCGGCCTACCCGCCGGGCCAGCTCCCTGATGGACACTTCCCCCGCACTCATGATCTGACGTACCAGAGACCACCGTAGCGCGGTCAGTCGGCCCAGGAACACATCCGGCGATTCAAAGTTCAGGGTTTCCCCCTGGTAGGTTTCCGCCTGCGCGGCTTTACCTGCAGCGCGTAGGGCTGCCTTCCAGTCCTGTTGTATGGTAATGGTCAGTGTTCGCATTTCCATTGTTCCACCTCCGCGATGAAATCCTCAATCAACTGGTCCACACTGGTGAACGTATATTCATTTTCCTCGCCGGTGACGTGACGATGGTCGCCTTTGCCGCGCTCGTTGTCATAGCCGATGACCCTTGTGCCGTTGACCACGTAGACCAGCCGGTACTTGAAGCAGTGCCCACATGGCGGCACAGGCTTCGGTACGCGCCACACCACCATCTCCATGAGATCGCCATTCGGCGCAACATCCTTGAAGCTGGTGATCAGGGTGGCTTTCATGGAGCCTATCATGTAATTCCGTGGCGATGATGTCAATAATGACAACATGCATGATAGCGCTGGCGATAAAGCTCAGTGCGGCATATATGCAGCGAAATTCAATATGGATTCATGATTTCACTCTAACTTATTGGTGCGAAAGGGGGGACTCGAACCCCCACGGCCGTAACCGCTGGAACCTAAATCCAGTGCGTCTACCAATTCCGCCACTCTCGCAATCGCGCTATCTTATGCGGAATACCGTTTGCGGACAATGACCGGGGTGCAAAGATGGCCAAGTTACAGCAACAATCCCGTTTACGGCGCTTGTTGGCGGTGGAGTCGGCGCGGATCATGGCCGATGAGGGCGTGGCCGACTTTCGGGTGGCTAAGGAAAAGGCGGCGCGCCGCCTGGGCGCTGGCGGCGACGCCCAGCAGGGCTGGCCGAGTAATGCGGAGATCGAGGAAGAACTCCAGTCACGCCTGCAGCTTTTTCATGGTGAGGCGCATAGTGCGGAGTTGCGTCAGCTCCGCGAGCAGGCAGTGCAAGCTATGCACTGGCTCGCGGAGTTTCAGCCGCGCTTGACCGGACCGGTATTGAGTGGGACCGCGACGCGCCACGCGGCCATCACGCTCCATCTTTTTGCCGATACGCCGGAGAGTGTGATCTTTTTTCTGATGGATCAGAGGGTTGCTTATGAAGAAGTCTGGCAGCGACTCCATTATGGGGATGCGCCGGCCCGCGACTATCCTTCCTTAAAGTTGAATTATGCCGGCGCGGATTTGCGTCTGGTGCTCTTTGACCTGGACGAGGATCGGCGCAGTCCCGCATCACCCGTGGATGGTAAGCCCTTGCGGCGGGCGACACTGGCGCAGTTGCAGAAATTGCTGGCGGAGTCGGTGTCGAATTCCATCTGATGGTGGTAGGCAAAATGAAGAAACCGGGACAGGCGTGCTCCTGCCCCGGTGCGTGCCAAAAGAGGGGCTTCACCCCGCGATATCAGGGTTTTAGGGGCGTGGTTTGGCGCGATCGTACTGTACGGGCCAGGTGAGGTCTACGCCCAGTTCCTGCGCTGCGTGCAGGGGCCAGTAGGGATTACGCAGCAGTTCACGCGCCAAAGCCACCGCATCAGCCTGCTCGGTAACGAGGATGTGTTCCGCCTGTATGGCCTCGGTGATGAGGCCGACGGCGACGGTGGGTATGCCGACCTTCTGCCGGATGGCGCTGGCGAAGGGCGTCTGGAAGCCGGGACCGGCGGGAATGACCGCATCCGGTGTCATGCCACCGCTGCTGCAGTCGATGACGTCCACACCACGGTCCTTTAATGCTTTTGAGAGTATGACAGACTGCTCCAGGTCCCAGCCACCGCGTACCCAGTCGGTGGCGGAAATTCTCACCCAAAGGGGCAGATCTTCGGGCCAGACCGCGCGCACGGCAGCGGTGATTTCCAGCGACAGGCGCATACGGTTTTCCAGGCTGCCGCCGTAGTGGTCGGTTCGCTGGTTGCTGACGGGAGAAAGAAAGCTGTGCAGCAGATAGCCATGGGCCATGTGCAGTTCCAGGACCTCGAATCCCGCCGTCAGCGCGCGCTGCGCCGCGGCCACAAAGTCCTTGCGCACTTGCTCCAGGTCCTGAGCGTCCATGGCGTGGGGTGGAGTGTGGCTATGGCTGAAGGGTAGGGCGCTGGGTCCCAGAGGTTCCCAGCCGCCCTCCGCATCGGGCGCAATGGGGTTGCCACCGAGGAAGGGCGGCTGGGTGGACGCCTTTCGTCCCGCATGGGCGATCTGGATGGCGGTGACCGCTCCCTGCGCCTTCATGAAGGCGACGATGGGGGCCAGCGCCTGCGCCTGTGCATCCGTCCAGATGCCGAGGTCGCGGGGGGAAATGCGACCTTCCGGGCTGATGGACGCCGCTTCAACCATGACCAGCCCGGCGCCACCCACGGCACGGCTGCCGAGGTGCACCATGTGCCAGTCCCCAGCGACGCCATCGGGTGTGGAATACTGGCACATGGGCGCCACGCAGATGCGGTTGCGCAGGGTGACGCTGCGCAAGGTCCAGGGAGAGAACAGTTTGTGCGTCATGCGGATGCTCCCTTCAGGCGGCCAGTGATTGGACGTAAAGTTGCAGTTGTCGCAGGCAACGCTGATAGGCTTCGACGGATTGGGCATTTTTGCCCAGGCCGACGCAGCCTTCAATCGCGGCAACGATGAACAGCGCTGCCTCTTTGGGTTCGAGGTCGGCGCGGACCTTGCGGGCAAGTTGCCCCTCGGTCAGGGCGGTTGCCATGACCTCGACCCAGCGGTCCAGAATCTGTTGCAGGCCGTGGCGGAACGCCTCATCGAGAGGACTCATTTCCTGAATGAGATTATTGAGGGGGCAGCCGTAGCGGATGACGGATTCGTCGGCGGTATTGATCTTTTCTTCGAGAATACGCTGGAGGCTGACCAAAGGGTCATCGTGCTCGGCAAAAGGGGCGAACCACCGCACCGCAAGTTGCGGTGCGATAACTTCTTCAACCACTGCAAGACCCAGTTCGCGCTTGGTGCCGAAGTGATGGTAAAGGGCACCCTTGCTTACCGAGGTATTGGCAAGGATGCGTTCCAGGCTGGCTGCCTGAAAGCCGGATTCCAGAATCTCGGTGTAGGCGGCACTCAGCAGATCATTGCGGGTCTGCTCCGGGTTACGGGTTTTTCGTATGGCTTGTGTCATCATGGAGTTACAAGATACCGACCAATCGGTATCTTGTCAAGGGATTTGTATGGGCATCCCTGACGGTTGCGGCAGGTGCGGATGAGACCCTGCGCAGCCTGGATGCGGCGGCGCGTGCCTGAGCAGAACGCTCAGAGGTAGCGCAGCGACAGATCCAGGCTGCGCAGATGGCGGGTGAGGCTACCGACGGAAATGAAATCCACGCCGGTGGCCGCCACCTCGGCGATATTGTGCAGACCCATACTTCCTGAAGCCTCCAGGGGCAGACGCCCGGCGACCCGCTGCACGGCATGGCGCAAATCCTCCAGGGAGAAATTGTCGAGGAGGATCATGTCGGCACCCGCATTCAGCGCTTCTTCCAACTGGCCCAGATTTTCTACTTCAATTTCTATGCGGGTCAGCGCCGGGGCGATTTGCCATGCCGCCGTCAGCGCTGCGGTGATACCCCCGCAGGCGGCGATATGGTTTTCCTTGATGAGGATGCCGTCGTAAAGACCCAGCCGGTGATTATGACCGCCGCCGACGCGGACCGCATATTTCTGGGCCTGGCGCAGGCCGGGGATGGTCTTGCGGGTGTCCAGGAGCCGCGTTTTATGGCCGCTCAGGGCATCGGCACAGGCGCGGACCTGGGTCGCGGTGCCGGAGAGGGTTTGCAGAAAATTCAGCGCCGTGCGCTCTCCGGAAAGTACAGCGCGCGCGGGACCTTCCAGGGTGCAGAGAACTTGATCGGGGGCAACACTTTCACCCTCGGCGACTTGCCAGTTGATCTGGATCGCTGGCGAGAGGGCGGCAAAGGTGGCCTCGGCATACGCCTGCCCGCAGAGAATACCCTTTTCGCGACTGATGATACGGGCACTGAGACGGTTGGCGGCAGGGATGAGTGCCGCCGTCAGGTCGCCGCTGCCAATATCTTCGGAGAGGGCGTGTTGTACGGTGTGCGATAAGTCAGCAGGAATCATGCGGGAACCTCGTTGCGGCCGACCCAGAAGAGCCAGGTCAGACCGATAATGGCGGCGATCAGGGAAGCGAGGAGAATGCCCAGCTTGGCTTCTTCTTGCAGATTACGGTCAGTGAAGGCCAGTTGGCTGATAAATAACGACATGGTGAAGCCGACTCCGCCCAGCCAGGCGGCGCCGAGCAGGTGCCGCCATTGTACGCCGTGGGGCAGGCGCGCGATTTTGAGGCGTACCGCAAGCCAGCTACTGAGACTGATTCCGATAAATTTGCCCAGCACCAGACCCAGACAGGTGCCGAGGGTGACCGTACTCAATAGCATTCCGGTGGACACCTGCGTGAAGTTGATGCCCGCGTTGGCCAGGGCGAAAATGGGGATAACGCCGAAGGTGACCCAGGGTTGAACCGTATGTTCGAGGCGCTGTTGCGGCGCAAGGGCGGCGGCGCTGCTGTGTTGCAAGCTCTGGATGATGCTGGCGAGCTGGCCATTCACCAGAGGGTCAAGATGCCTGCTGTGGATGATGATATCCCGCAGATTTTGCCCGCGGGCACTCAGAGCGTCGGCCAGTTCGTCGGGCCGGATGCGGCCGCGTGCCGGTATGGTGAAAGCCAGCAGTATCCCGGCGACCGTGGCATGCACCCCCGACAGCATGACGAAATACCAAAAGGGCAGTCCTACCAGCAGATAGGGCAGGGGGTTACGGATGCCGCCCTGATTGAAGAGAATCAGCGTGAGCAATAAAATTCCGGCGACGATCAAGGCAGTCACGTTGAGTGCCGGTGTGTAATAAATGGCAATGATGAGCACCGCGCCGAGATCGTCGGCAATGGCCAAGGCGGTGAGGAAAATAATCAGGTTACGGGGAATGCGCCAGGCCAGCAGTACGAGAATACCGATGGCGAAAGCAATATCCGTCGCCATAGGAATACCCCAGCCTTGCGTAGCGGGGCCACCCAGGTTGAACTGGTGATAAATCAGTGCCGGGACAATCATGCCCCCCAGGGCCGCAATGATGGGTAGGGCCGCATCGCGCAGGGAGGAGAGTTCCCCCACCAGAAATTCCCGCTTCAGCTCCAGCCCGACGACAAAAAAGAAAACTGCCATCAGGCCATCATTGATCCAGTGATGGAGGCTTTGATCCAGGCCCCAGCCACCCCAATGCAGCCCTAAGTGCTTTTCCCAAAAGGCGTGGTAGGGCACATGCCAGACGGAGTTGCTGAGAATCAGGGTCAGGATCGTGGCCGCGATGAGGACGATGCCGCCTGCCGTCGCCCGCCGCAGAAACTGCTCGAAGGGCGACAGAATGCGCCCGAATAAAGGCTCAAGCAGATAAACCGGGCGGTCAGCCATGCAGGTCCCGGCGCCCGGTCACAAATGCTCCAGTCGCTGTGCCTGTTCGCCGAGTTGCAGCAGGGCGGCGTCCATTTCGCGCAGACGCTCTTCCTCCTTGGCGACGACCTCGGCGGGCGCGCGGCTGCGGAAGCTTTCCTGAGCCAGCTTGGCGGTGGTTTTAGCGCTCTTGTTCCAGGCGTTGCTGTTCTTTCGTCAGGCGGGCCTGCTCGGCCGCCACGTCAATGACTCCCGCGAGGGGGACGAGGACACGCAGGTCGCCGACCAGTTGCAAGGCGGCGGGCGGCGCTTCTTCTTCGGCGCCCAGCCATTCCAGGCTGGCGAGGCGACTGAGAGCGAAGAGCCACGGAGCATATCGTTCTGCGCTCTGGCGGTCGCTGGCATCGCCCCCCTGCAGCAGCAGCGGCAGTGCCTTGCTGGGTGCAATATCCATCTCGCCACGCACCGAGCGGATGGCGCGGATGACGGCAATCAGCCATTCCGTATCGCCATCCGCCTGGGCGTCGATACGGGAGAGG
>DAIAVG010000077.1 GCA_027445725.1 Acidithiobacillus sp. | reverse complement strand
ATAACAGGCTGATTCCCCCCAAGAGTTCACATCGACGGGGGAGTTTGGCACCTCGATGTCGGCTCATCGCATCCTGGGGCTGTAGCCGGTCCCAAGGGTATGGCTGTTCGCCATTTAAAGCGGTACGCGAGCTGGGTTCAGAACGTCGTGAGACAGTTCGGTCCCTATCTGCCATGGGCGTTGGAGATTTGAAGGGAGCTGCTCCTAGTACGAGAGGACCGGAGTGGACGTACCTCTGGTGTTCCGGTTGTTCTGCCAAGGGCATTGCCGGGTAGCTATGTACGGTCGGGATAACCGCTGAAAGCATCTAAGCGGGAAGCCCATCCTAAGATGAGATCTCCCGGGGCATAAGCCCCCTGAAGGGTCGTGGAAGACCACCACGTTGATAGGCTCCATGTGGAAGCGCAGTAATGCGTGCAGCTAAGGAGTACTAATCGCCCGTGTGGCTTGACCATATATCACCCAAGCATCCAGTTTAAAAAGGCCTTCCCTTCAGCAACACCCTGAGCGCGAGCCAAGACCCGCGCCCAGGGCCAGACCAGTTTAACCTTGTCTGGCGGCCATAGCGCAGTGGAACCACCCCTTCCCATCTCGAACAGGACCGTGAAACGCTGCAGCGCCTATGATAGTTGAGGGCCTCCCTCCGCGAAAGTCGGTCACCGCCAGACACCTATACCATACAACCCCGCCTCTATACACAGAGACGGGGTTGCTTTTTGTGGATTGGCTGGCTGCAGGAATGCCGGGTTCTTCCCGCACGCGAATTTAAACGACCTGCCCCGCTGCCTGTCCGGATGCCCAAGCCCACTGGAAATTGTAGCCGCCGAGCCAGCCGGTGACGTCGACCACTTCGCCGATGAAATACAGGCCCGGCACCAGCTTAGACTGCAAAGTGCTGGAGGATAGTCCGTCGGTATCGACGCCGCCGAGCGTGACTTCGGCGGTGCGGTAGCCTTCGGTGCCGCTGGCGGTGATGGGCCATGCGTTGAGCTGACTGCCGATCAGTCTGAGCTCCGCGCTGCGGTATTGACGCATCGGCTGACTGTCGAACCACTGCTCGCACAGGCGCTGCGCTAGCCGTTTCGGCAGCGCGTCGCCGAGCACGGTTTTAAGTGCGGCGAGGGGCCGTGCCGTGCGCTGTTTCAACAGCCATTCACCTACGTCCTGGTCCGGCAACAGGTCAATATGCAGGCTGTCTCCAGGTTGCCAGTAGGAAGAAATTTGCAGGATAGACGGACCGCTGAGGCCACGATGAGTGAACAGGAGGCCCCCGCGGAAACTCTGCCTGGCCACACTGGCTTCCACGCCCGGTAAGGTGACGCCGGCCAGATCCTTATAATGCGCCTGATGGCTGCCACTCAGCGTCAGAGGCACCAGTCCAGGGCGGGTGGGTAGTACGTCGTGGCCGAACTGGCGGGCGATTTCGTAGCCAAAGCCCGTGGCACCCATACTGGGAATGGACAGGCCGCCGGTGGCAACTACCAGTGCTTCGGTCTGCACCTCGCCGCGCGTGGTGCGCAGATTGAAGACCTCAGTTGTTTTATGAACGCGTTCGATGCCGTAACTGGTTTCAATCGTCACGCCGGCTGCGGCGCATTCGTTCAGCAGCATCTGTACGATCTGCCTGGAGGAGCCATCGCAGAACAACTGGCCGAGTTCTTTTTCGTGATAGGCGATGCCGTGTTTCTCCACGAGTGCGATGAAGTCTGCGGGTGTATAGCGCGCGAGCGCGGACTTGGGGAAATGGGGGTTGCTGCAGAGGTACTGGCTCGGCGTTACCCCGAGGTTGGTAAAATTGCAGTGGCCGCCGCCAGACATCAGGATTTTCTTACCGACTTTGTTGGTATGCTCGATCACCAGCACGCGCCGTCCGCGCTGGCCAGCCGCGATCGCGCACATGAGCCCAGCGGCGCCTGCGCCGATGATCAGCACATCCACCTTCACCCGTTCACCGCGGACTCAATGCGTGACATGGGTTTTTGTTTTTGTTAATGCGCATTAATTTTTTATTGCCTTGCTTATACGACTCGAACATTTGTCTCGTATCCTTGCTGCAGGGAAACCCCGTTCAGAAAAATCGCCTTCTTCTCATCTTTTTGTTTTGCCATGATGACGAATATTTATACATTATCAAAGGGAATTATTGACTTGTCGGCCCCCGACATGCCCACCCATATCACCCGCTTTCTTGACAATACCAACCGGTCGGTCTTAGATGGGGCTCATGCTGAAATTTATGGAGGCCGGTATGGAAGTCATTGCTGCGGTAAAAAATCGTCGTGCCGTAAAATCCTTTGATCCGCATCATAAAATGTCCGATGAAACACGGCAGGTGCTGTTGGAGACAGCGGTATTGGCACCCAGTGCGTACAACATTCAGCATTGGCGGATCGTAGACGTGCGGAACCCTGCGCAGCGGGCGGCTATTCGTGAGGTGGCCTGGGGCCAGACGCAGGTGACAGATGCTTCAGCACTCTATGTGCTGTGTGCCGACCTCAACGCCTGGCAGGAGGAGCCGCAGCGGTACTGGGCGACATCGCCGCAGCCGGTGCAGGACTTTGTGTTGCCAAAGCTGGATGAATATTATCGCGGCAAGCCGGAGGTGGCGCGCGATGAGGCGATGCGCACGCTGGGTATTTTTGGCATGACCCTGATGCTGGTGGCGCAGGACCTTGGTTACGACTCCTGTCCCATGGACGGCTTTGATTTCGACGCGGTGGCAAAGATTATTCGTCTGCCGGCAGACTTTGCCATCGGCTATATGGTGGCGGTCGGCAAGGGTACAGGTAATGCTTGGCCGAGTAACCGGGAACCTGTGGAGAAACTGGTATATATCGATCATTTTTGAGCCCTGGGCGGATCGTTGCGGAGGAAAATGCTCTATACTCGTAACTCATTATACCGAGCAGGTGACCACCTGCGGGAGAGTTGAGAATGCCTGTCAATGAAGGAACTGCGGATCGGATTATCCGCGTTATTGTAGGGTTGGCCATTATTGTAGTACTGGCGGTTTTTCTGCCGGGCGCGAACAAATGGTGGGCGCTGGTGGGTTTGGTGCCGCTTATTACCGGGCTGACCGGTTTCTGCGCGCTGTATACCTTGCTGGGCATCAAGACCTGCCCGATGAAGCCGCGAGCAAAATCCTGATCCGCTGAGTGCTGTTTCCCGGTACTTCCGGGCGCTGCGTAGGAAAGCGCGGCAGCGACCGCGCTTTTCTTGTTAAATGCCTCTGCGGGAGACAAGAACTGCCATATCTTCGGCAATGGTAATAATCCCTGCATCAAACGCTTTGTCATGCAGCATTGACAAACAACACCCGTTTCTCGGGTTGAGCCGATTTTCCGCATCCACCTGCCAGGGTTTGATGTGGCTCGCTATTAAAGCTGCGGCATAGAGAGCCCTGTAATGCAGCATCGATACTTGTAAGCACTCAGCACGGATCGCCGGAAAAATTCCTGACCAACATGGACGGTTGCCTGAACTGTTTTGTTGTCGCCAGTATAGTCCGTGGACTCATCCGGTTTGCGCACATCTTCGTTGGCGAGTCCAGGTTCGGCGGTGACCTCCAAATGGCTTTCCGCACGCTGTGCCTCTTGGGCAAAATCTGAGAGCGCGCAAACACCTTGACATCCGCCCCCATCATCGCTAATCTCCCGCCCCTCAGTGAAAAACCCGAAGCCGGAGTTGTGTGATGAAGACCTATTCTGCCAAGTCTCATGAAGTACAAGGAGACTGGTTCGTGGTGGATGCCACCGATAAAGTTCTGGGCCGCCTTTCTGTAGAGCTGGCTAAACGTTTGCGTGGCAAGCATAAGCCCGAGTATACGCCCCATGCCGATACCGGCGATTACATTGTCGTCATCAATGCCGACAAGATCGCGGTCACCGGCAACAAGGCCAAAGACAAAATGTATTACCATCACACCGGCTACGTCGGCAACCTGAAGAGTGCCTCTTTCGAGAAGATGATGGAGACCAATCCAGAGCGGATAATCGAAATCGCGGTCAAGGGCATGCTGCCCAAAAATCCGCTGGGTCGGGCCATGTTCAAGAAGCTCAAGGTCTACACCGGCTCCGAGCATCCCCATTCGGCGCAGCAGCCGCAGCCCCTGAACGTTTAAGGCGAAGACTTTATGGAACAATATTACGGTACCGGTCGGCGTAAAAGTGCAACTGCCCGCGTGTATTTGCGCCGTGGCTCTGGCAAGATCGTCATCAACAAGCGCACCCTGGAAGACTATTTCGGCCGCGAGACCTCGCGCATGGTAGTCATGCAGCCCCTGGAGTTGACTGGTCATGGTGGCCAGTTCGACATTCTGGTGAATGTCAGCGGTGGTGGTGCCAGTGGTCAGGCCGGGGCGATCCGCCATGGCATTACCCGCGCCCTCATGGTCTATGATGAAACCTTGCGTCGCCCCTTGCGCAGCGCCGGTTTCGTCACTCGTGACGCCCGCGAAGTGGAACGTAAGAAGGTCGGCAAGCATAAGGCCCGGCGTAGTCACCAGTTCTCCAAGCGTTAATCACGCGCGCTTCGGACTGGGAAACAAGCCGCCTTCGGGCGGCTTTTTCTGTTACGGCTAAGAAATGGAGGAACGTATGATTCGCGCAGGTATTGTCGGTGGTACGGGTTATACCGGGGTGGAGTTGCTCCGTTTGCTGCTGCCACATCCGGAAGTCGAGGTGGTGGCCATCACCTCCCGTGCCGAGGCCGGACAGCGCGTGGATGCGCATTTCCCCAATCTGCGTGGTCACTGCGATCTGTACTACACCACGCCCGATCCCGCACTGTTAGGTGAGCTTGACGTCGTCTTTTTTGCAACGCCCCATGGGGTGGCGATGGATAGCGCGCCGGAACTGCTGGCCAAAGGCGTGCGGGTCATTGATCTGGGTGCCGATTTTCGACTGCCAGATGCAGAAGTCTTTGCTCAGTGGTACGGCATGGCCCACCGCGCGCCCGAAGCACTGGCCGAAGCCTGCTATGGCTTGCCCGAATACTATCGGGCTAAGGTCAGTGCGGCGCGGCTGATTGCCAATCCAGGCTGTTATCCGACGGCGGTCATCCTCGGCCTTGCGCCTCTGTTGGCCGAGGGCTTGCTGCGAGAGGATACACTGATCGCGGATTGCAAGTCTGGCGTCAGCGGAGCAGGTCGTACCGCTAAGGTTGGCCTGATTCTCCCCGAAGCGGCGGATAGCGTCAGCGCCTATGGCGTAAGCGGTCACAGGCATCGACCGGAAATCGAGGCCGTGCTCTCCGATATCAACGGCACCCGGCTGGAGTTGCAGTTCACGCCCCACCTCATGCCCATGATCCGCGGCATCCACGCTACCCTTTACGGGCGGTTGCGCCAGCCCGTGAGCGATGCGGCGCTACAGGACCTGTTCACCACCCGTTACGCCGATGAGCCCTTTGTAGATGTCTTGTCCTTCGGCAGCCACCCGGCTACGCGTTCGGTGCGGGGTGCCAACGTTTGCCGTATCGCCGTTCACCAACCCCGGCCGGGGCTGGTGGTCGTCCTCGCGGTCATCGACAATCTGGTCAAAGGGGCTGCCGGGCAGGCGGTACAAAATATGAACCGGTTGTTCTCCCTGCCGGAGGACATGGGGTTGGCGCACATCGCCTTGTTGCCATAAGGCCGCAATACCCTCGGCAATTGGCGACAATGTAACCCATTGAAAGTAAATATAATGCCGGGTACACTTTCAGATCTGTAGCCGTTTTTCTACAGCTGTATAGCATAACTACTTGAAAAGTATAGCAAAAGATATTGGCACAAATCTTGCCATACTCATCTGTTCCGCCTTGGAGCCAGCGTTGGCAGACTTTCGGGAAAAGTCGTGATACACGGCAACCTGCTGATGTTTGAATCCGGGTAAATCGCTACCTAAGACTAAGGAGTTTATTATGATCAAGTCGTCGGTTTTCGGCACCCGCCAGTTGGTACTTGCTGCCAGTGCTGCGCTACTGTGCGGTCTGACCAGCGTCTCCGCTTGGGCGGACGATGGTCTGTCGCTCGGGCTTGCTGTTCCGGGGCTGAGCGTATTTCTCGGTAATCCGTCGGCTTACTACGCGCCGCCCCCGCCGGTCTATTACGCCCCGCCCCCGCCGCCACCTCCGGGTTACTATGTGGCAGCGATGCCCGCCAGAGTTTATGGCCCTCGCCCTTGGGTACACCGCGGACCGCCTCCCTGGGCGGGGCGGTGGCGGCATGATGATGGGGATCGCTGAATGAAGCGGTGGATTTCTGGTCTAATAGCTCAGCCAAGGCAGAAAGATGAATAGGAGCGGGGAATGATCTTGAAAAACATAAGTGTTGTTCCAGTTGGGCGGCGTTGGATGCCTGCGCTGGCGCTGGCCTTTTGTGTTGTGGCCCTCGGCGGCTGTGCCAATATGAGCCCCACCGGCCAGCGTGCTCTGAGTGGCGCTGCCATCGGTGCCGCAGGCGGCGCCATTCTTGGCACGGTCACTGCAGGTAATCCTGCTGTCGGCGCAGCAGTTGGCGGTGCTGTTGGTGCCGGTGTAGGCGCAGCGCTCCCCAGCATTGAGCGCACTCTCAACGGTAACTAAAACGTTACCTGTTATA
>DAIAVG010000076.1 GCA_027445725.1 Acidithiobacillus sp. | reverse complement strand
GCTCACATCGGTGATCGCTTCCGCGCTACCACCATGGGCCTGTAGATCTTCGGAGAATTTCTCAAAGGTCTTGGCATCCTTGCCGGGGGTGGCAAACAACAGTCGCCGGGCATTCAGATCCACGAAGAGCGTGATGTAGTCATGGCCGCGCCGACTGCTGGTTTCATCGACGCCGACGGCATGGACATTGGCCATATCCACCGCGGCACGAGCTTCGGGCACATAATGGTCAATCACTCGCCACAGGAGCGTGTCGCTCTCGCCGATCATGCGGGCTGCCGTCAATACCGGCATCTCCCGCACCAGGGTCATGATCAGCGCTTCGAAAAGTAGAGTAAAATGCGAGCCTTCCCGTGCCCAGGGAACAGGTATCTGATGCACCCCATGCTCCAGGCACTTCACACGGGGTACGCGGGCGTGGAGATAGGCTTCATGCTGAAAGAAATCCATGTGCCGCCAAGTATGTTCACGGGTGTCATGTACCGGACACTCCTCACCACAGACGGGGCAAGCAAAGCGACTGCCCTTGGGAAAGTTGATGTGCAGATCCAGGCGTTTCTTCTCCACCGTGAAAGTCACATGCTCCACCAACCACGGCGGAACCAATCCTAACGCGAGAGAAAACAGTTCTTCCGGGACCATCATCTAACTCCTATTCAGGGCGCGACTGCTCCACAGCATTCTACCCCCTACCCACTCAATCTGACGAAGAGCCGGTGCCCGTATTGCCATCAGGAAGCACCGGGCTTTGTTCGCCTCCACAAAGAGATGGGTTCCAGAGTGCGGTTCATCGGCATTGCCATTGATGACAGGGAATCGGCCGAACATTTTGTTAGTCAGGAACACGTCAGTTACCCGACTTTACTGGCTGGCGCCCATCCAGGTTTGGAAATTTTAGAACCAAAAAAAGAAACAACATACGCTCCCCAGGAGGATTACTTGCGCAAAGACTCTGTAATATCTGGGCGGTGTTGATGCACTGCCTCAGCGCGGGAGGGCTCCGGTAAACCGGTTTCTGCGGACAAACATGGAGCGCGAAACAAACGACCGCTCCACATTCCCACAACGCTGCGCTGGGTCACGATAATCCAAAAAATGGTGAGCATGGCCGTAAAAACCGCACCCAGGGGCAGGAAGACCACAAAATGTGTTTCTTTCGCGAGCAGATAAGTAGCGGCATCAAAGACACCCAGGGGGAAAGTGAATCCCCACCAGCCCATATTGAAGGGCAAGCCTTCACCCAGATAACGTAGGGTGAAAAAGGCCGCCATAAGCATCCACCATAGGCCAAATCCCCAAAGCAGCAAAGCCAGAAAAAGGCCCGCCATTTCGCCAAACTGCGCCATACCTGCCAAAGCCGTACCGGCGAAAACATGCTGATCGGCAACGCCGAGGGTAATCATTGCCATGGCGCCGGTGCCCAGCGGTCCCAGCGGCAACCAGGCCGATACCGCCATATCCCGGTGCGGTAATTTATGCAGCGTGAGGCGTAAAAACAGGATCGCCAGAATGCCCATGGAGAGCAACACGGATATAGACCACAGCACATAACTGACATAGATCACCGCAGTACCGGCGGCAGGCGCCAGATGCTGGGCCAGCAAGCCACCGCTGGCCGCTGCCACTTCCGGTGGCACAATGGGCAATAGCCAGGCTGCGGTCATCTGCTCAATGTGGTGTTCGTGTACGGTAAACATGAAAAAAGGCACCAGCAGCACTGAAATCACGGCCAGGATCGCATCCACCCACCACATCACTTCTGTAATCGCGATGGAACTCGCGCTGATTGGCCAGATAATGATCATGCCGTTCACAATAGTGGCAAAGCCCATAGGAATGGCACCAATAAACAAAGACTGAATGGGATGATGGAATAAACGCCGGAAACTGTCTGGATAGAAAATCGCCCTTCCCATGAAAAGCAAGGCGAACAGCACAAAAAAGAGGACGTTAATACCCCACAAACCTTGTGCCAGAAGCTGTTGCCCCCAATGCCCATAGGGAAATTCTGCCAGCATAAGGGCGAGAATACCGGTACCCATATTGGCGGCGAACCAGTTGGGCGTGAAGTGGCGAATAATTTCCCGGGGGTCACTTTTGGGTGCGTCTGCAAATAGGGTCATGATCCGGCTTCTCTCTGTAGCGTCCTGATTGTCATAAAGCATAGACTTGAGCAGAACCCATCTCTAATGCTATTTTCTAACCTGAGAAATAACCCACGGTAATTTCTGAAAGAAGGGGAGAATAGTATGGCTTCGGGACGCATAGACCCTGCCCTCTTACTGGTCTGGGCGCAGGCCGCACGTAACGGCAATTTGCATGCGGCGGCGGACGCGCTGTTCATGACCCAGCCCGCCGTCTCCCACCGCCTCAAACAATTGCAGGAACTGGTTGGAGAACCGCTGTACCACCGCGCCCGGCATGGTATCGCCCCTACCCCCACAGGCTTGTCCCTGCTCCGCATTGCCGAACAAATTGAGGCCGCGCTGGAAGAAGCACGCGCCCTGTGCATGGACACGGAAGGACTGCTGCGTGGCTCCCTGGCCCTCATCGCCAGCCACAGCAATGCCGAAACCCTGCTCCCCCGCGCCATCGCCAACTTCCAGCGCCTATATCCTGCCGTCGCGGTCCGCCTGATCACCACCAACAGCCGCGCCGCCAAGGAGATGCGCGATCAGGCCGATCTGATTTTTGTGGAAGACGATGCACCCCTGGCCGGTGTCAGCGACTGGCAGCAGGAAACACTGGTGGAGACGGAAATCGTGCTGCTCGTCCCCACCGGACACCGTTGGTTGCTGGAGCAGAAGCCAGTGCCTTTAGGAGCCCTCGCTGAGGAATCGCTGGTGTGGCGGGAGGAGGGTTCCGGCATCCGTGAACATGCCTTGCAGGCACTCAAGGCGGAAGGGTTTTATCCCGAAATTCGCTATGAACTGAGTGGCCTCGCCGCCATCCGCGATGCCGTGCGTTGTGGATTGGGCGTCAGCTTTGTCTCTGCATTGAATGATGCTGACCAGCAACCTGGACTTGGGACCCGCCCTACCGCACCCGTCATTCGTCACCGGCTGACGGTGCTACACCGACGGGCACCCAGTCACAGCGCCAGGGCCTTTCTGGCGCTGTTGCAGCAGCATAAAACCATATTGCCGTCTGGATGATTGCGCCCATACCTTGACATTTCCCATACTCTGTACCATATACAAACACTGTTGTTGTTACTGGTGCGAGGCAGTCAAAGTTCAGAAGTGAATCTTTCCGGCGACGGCACCAATTTGGGAATGCTGCTGCCCATGCGCACGGGTGTTACCGGAAAGGCTATAACGCCATAGCGCGGTCCCTCAAAACACGGCGACTGGATACCCTGGTGAGCCGGACTTTGACAATAAAGCAGTTGCCTACCGAGATGATAATCACATGAAAAAGCTTCTGCGGCGATGTCAAATATAAAACCGGATCGGACCCGGATGGTGCTTGTACGGCGTATTGCGAGTGGCTGGCGGTGAAAGCACCACATGGTCTTTTTCTGGATGTGAATCAGGAAGGGCACACACTGCTTTCTCATTACCGAAGACTCCTGGCAGGGCAAAGTGAAGCCTTGGCAAAGGCATTTTATGATTATCTCCTGAGTCACGAACCGACAGCCGAAGTTTTTGCTGGTTTCAGCGAAGCACAGATGCAAAAGTTGGTCGCCGCACAGACCGCGCATGCACAGCAGATGTTGACGGTTTCTTTTGATGGCGAATGGAATGAGAGGGTACGTGAACTGGGTCGCCTGCACCAGACGCATGGAATAAAGATGTCGTGGATCGCCGGGGCTTACCTGATTTACCAGCGACACTGGGATCATTTGATCCATATGGCCGTTCCTGACCAAGACCAGGAACCCCTGCGGATGTATCTCCACCAACTGCTCATGCATGATTTGATGCTGCAACTGGAAGGATACCAGTGTGGTATGCAAAAGACCGATGAGGATCGTACCGTATTATTTTCCGCCCTGCTGCGTAGTCTGACGGAGGCGCCCGAAGGAACCGGCACGGAAGAGTTTTTGTGTGCCATCTTTCGCGAGCTGATTCGTGACAGCGACACCTTATGCTGGTCCTGGTATGGCGTCGTGAAAGCAGGTGGGGCGCCGCTCTATCCCCATTGTGAGCACGGCCTTAAACGGCACCCGATCATTCCTGATTCCCTCGGAGACCCTTGCTGGAATGCTTTAAGGGCTAACCAGGCAATCGTTTTTTCACTCGGCGACCCGCTCTGTCCAGAATGGCTGATGCCACTTCAGGCAGAAATTGCCGAAGTCGCCATCATGCCATTTGACGTCAAATGGCAACACGCGGTGGGGGTGGTGGGTAGCAAAGAGAGGGGGTACTTTCAGCGGGTTGGCATTGACCACTTCACTGCATTCGCACAGATGGGTGATCTGGTCACGACCCTGCACCAGCAATCACAGCGTGATCCTCTCACCGGCCTGCCCAACCGGATGACTTTGGATAAGCGACTTGAAAAGGCTCTTGAACGCAGCAATCGCCACCAAACCTTGATGGCGGTGGTGATGTTCGATCTCGACGGCTTCAAGGCGGTGAACGACACCTACGGACATGCCGCCGGAGACCAGTTGCTGATCGCACTTGCCCGACGTCTACAAACCATACTGCGTACTACCGACTCTGCCTTTCGCCTTGGAGGCGATGAATTTGTGTTTCTGCTCAATGACCTCGAACGCTGGACAGATCTCGAGGTGGTTGTTGAACGGATTCGCCAGGCCATAGAAGAACCCTACCTGCTCGACGCCGTGGAGGTCCATGTCGGCGCTAGTCTCGGTGTCACGCTGTACCCTCTGGATGATGCCAAGCCCAGAGACCTGCTGCATCATGCCGATCTCGCCTTATATGCAGCAAAGGCCAACAAGGCAACACGCACAGAATACTATGCGCTCTATGACCCCAGCGTTGTCCAGGATGCCAACACCCCCTTGGGTGGCTTCATAAATTTTCGGCAATCTCGATAACGTTTAGGTATTAACGGGATGGCTCCCGGGGTATTACTTCCCCATTCGCGTCTTCGGCATCCCAACGCCGCGCCAGTGTATCCAGTGCGTCCAGCACTTCCCGCAATTCCAGTCCACGCCGGGTCAGGCCGTAGGTCACTTCCGGAGGAATGCTGGGATAATACTCCCGGAAGACGATCCGGGCCGCCTCCAGGGTGCGTAAGCGCTCCGTCAGCATGCGCGATGAGATGCCGCGCACTTCCCGTTTAAGTACCCCAAAACGCAGTGGGCCGCGCTGTCTCAGAGTCCACAGGATAACTGTGGTCCATGGCCCCATCAGCAGGTGGAGCAGGGCGTCCATGGGGCATGGGGTTTCTTGTTTGGTTTTTCGGATCATGGTTACTCATCCGTACCTACTTCACAAACCATACTAAATGGTCTTTACTGGGCCGGCAATGTTCACTGACGCGAGGAGTTCATCATGAGCAAAATACTGGTGCTGTATCACAGCCTCTGGGGTCATATCGAAACCATGGCCCAGGCCATCGCCGAGGGCGCCCGGGAAGTCCCTGGCGTGACGGCTGATATCAAGCGGGTGCCCGAAAGCCTGCCGGCGGAAACCCTGGCCGCCATGCATGCCAAGACCGGTCAGGCGGCTCCGGAAGCCCACCCCGATGATCTGGCGGATTATGATGCCATCATTTTTGGCACGCCGACCCGCTTCGGTAACATGAGCGGACAGATGCGCAATTTTCTCGACCGTACCGGCAATCTCTGGCAGGAAGGTAAACTGGTGGGCAAGGTCGGCAGCGTGTTCGCCAGCACGGCCACCCAGCACGGCGGCCAGGAAACGACTATTACGTCTTTTCACAGCTTTCTTTTTCATCAGGGCCTGATCGTGGTAGGCGTCCCCTATAGCTGTCAGGAGCTCATGAATATGGACGAGATCAGTGGTGGTACGCCCTATGGCGCCACGACCCTCGCCAAGGGCGATGGCAGTCGCCAGCCCAGCGCTAATGAACTGGCCATCGCCCGCTTCCAGGGGCGCCACGTTGCAGGTATCACTCAGAAGCTATTCGGTTAATTTTCAATACAGCAACCCGTAATTGCTCCCTTTAGTGCTACCACATTCTCAAGAGATCGAGACCATGTGAAGTTGCATTATAATCCCGGCGGCTGTTCACTTTCGTCCCTTGCCGTCCTGAACGGCCGTCATTGTTTTTTACTGGATGATGGCTTTCAGCGACCCCAGCCGCATAGTGGCGCTAAGGCCTTATAATCCATGCACGCCAGTGACACCGCTGTTCTCCGTAGTTTATGGACAGAGATAAACCACGGGATATTAAATATACTGCAGCATTATATTTCAGCAATTCTGATGATAGCGCTAGTCAATGAATTGCGCTGATATGCCAGATCTATGCTCTAATATATGTATAATCAGGTTGGCATGAGATTTTTAGTTCATCTCTGAGTGAATCCAATCCGCGTTCAATGAGTTGACGGGCGCCCTCTCTGCTAAGCGGAAAACTCCATCTCTGTGCTATCATCGCGAATGAAAGATACACGCTTCGGTTCCACCTTGACGAGTGCCGCAATATTTAGA
>DAIAVG010000075.1 GCA_027445725.1 Acidithiobacillus sp. | reverse complement strand
GAAAACATGCAACATGATATAAAAAGTGAGGAAGTCGAAGAGCGAACTGATCGGGCCGATCACCATCATGAAGTTGCGAATGAAGGCCATATCCCACTCGTGAGGATGTGATAAATAGCTCTCGTCCACGTTGTCCAGCGGGATCGGAACCTCCGAGAGGTCGTAAAGGAAGTTGTTGAGCAGGATCTGTACCGGCAGCATGGGTAAAAAGGGGATGATCAGGGTGGCACCGGCCATGCTGAACATGTTTCCAAAATTGGAGCTGGTGCCCATCATGATGTACTTCAGTACGTTACCGAAGGTGCGTCGCCCTTCTCGAATGCCTTCATACAATACATCGAGGTCGCGTTCGAGCAAGATCATGTCCGCCGCATCCTTGGCCACGTCCACCGCGCCGTCCACGGAGATCCCCACATCTGCGGAATGGAGCGAGGGAGCGTCGTTGATGCCGTCGCCGAGAAAGCCCACGACGTGGCGGCGTGCTTTGAGGGCCAGGATGACGCGGTTTTTCTGCGCAGGGGTAACGCGGCAAAATAGGTTCGCCTCCTCCACCACCGCTTGCAGGGCGAAGTCGTCCATCTTCTGGATCTCGGCGCCCGTCAAGACCCTGCTTACAGGCAGCCCGATCTGCGCACAGACGTGGCGGGTGACCAAGTCGTTGTCACCGGTGACAATCTTCACGGCCACACCGCTTTTGGTCAAATCGTCAACCGCACGGGCCGCCGTTTCCTTTGGGGGATCCAGAAAAGCGGCGAAGCCGGCAAATACCAACTCGGTTTCATCGCCCACCACTGCGTGGGGATGGCCAAGCGGCACACGTCGCCAGGCGATGCCCAGCACCCTGAAGCCATCCTTCCCCAACTCCTCGTACAACGCTGCTGCCCGATCCCTCGCCTGGCCATCGAACGGCATTTGCGCCCCGTCCACCTCATAGGTGACGGCAAGCCGGAGTATGTCCTCGGGAGCACCCTTCACTACCAAAAGCCGGCTATCGTCCTTTTCCACCAACACCGAGACTCGCCGCCGCTCGAAGTCGAAGGGTACTTCATCAATTTTTCGCCAGGCGCTGACGTTGATTTCCTGATGGGCGAGAATGGCATCGTCCAGAGGGCTTTTTAGCCCGGTCTCGAAGTGGCTGTTGAGATAAGCTAATTCCAGCACCCCCTCGCTCTCACGCCCCATGGGATCCATGTGGCGCTCGAGCCGGATGTGCGCCTCGGTGAGCGTTCCCGTCTTGTCGGTGCAGAGCACGTCCATCGACCCCAGATTCTGCACCGACGCCAGGCGTTTCACGATCACCTTTTTCTTCGCCATCTGGATGGCGCCGCGCGAGAGGGTAACTGAAACGATCATTGGTAGAAGTTCCGGCGTGAGGCCTACGGCCAGGGCGACGGCGAACAGAAAGGACTCCAGCAGGGGGCGGTGAAACGCGGTATTGACGAAAAGCGCGAATAACGCCAGCAAAACTGTCAGGCGCATGATCAGCATGCCGAATTGGCGTGTGCCCCGTTCGAAGGAAGTAGGGGGCGGCTTGCTGACCAGGCTGTCGGCGATCTCGCCGAGGGCGGTGCCCAGGCCGGTGCGGCAGACCAGGATAGTCGCGTTGCCGCTGATTACGGAGGTGCCCATGAAGGCCGCATTGTCGGCAGTGTCCAGATCCGCTTCCCCGGAAAGCTCAATCGCATGTTTTTCCACCGGGTACGGCTCGCCGGTGAGGAGCGCCTGGTTGACAAAAAAATCCCGTGCCTCGATTAGCCGCCCGTCTGCGGGGACCGAATCGCCTGCGGCCAGCAGCACCGCATCTCCTGGCACCACCTCGAAAATCGGAATGTCGCGCGGGCGACTATCACGCAAGACGGTGGCGCGCACGGCGACGGATCGCTTGAGCCGCTCGGCCGCCTGCCCAGCGCGGTATTCCTGCACGGTGTCCAGGGCCACGCTCATCACCACCATGGCGCTGATGATCAAAAAACTGGCCTTGTCGCCCGTCACGGCAGAAATCGCGCTGGCGACCAGAAGGATAATGACCAGGGGATTGCGAAAACGGGAGAGAAACAGCCGGAGGAGCGCGCCGCGCCGCGCGGGCCGCAGCGCGTTCGGGCCGAAAGACGCCAGTCGCGAAGCGGCTTCTTCCGTTGTCAAGCCATGAGGGCTGCTATCGAGCGCATGAAAAAGGTTTGGCAAAGGCTGCCGCCAAAAGGCTGCTTCCACTTCCCTGGGCTCAGGCATGGCTCACTTTGCTTTAATTGGTCGGGGCGATAGGATTCGAACCTACGACATCCTGCTCCCAAAGCAGGCGCGCTACCAAGCTGCGCTACGCCCCGTCGCCGCAGAGAATAGCCGCTCGCCCCGCCGCGGTCAATCTAAGCGGGAAAGACGGCGCCGCAAACGATCCAGCTCCCCACGCGCAAGACCAATACCATCATTCAGGCGTTGGCGCTCCCTGTCGCTGAGTTCCTTACCCTTCTGCACCAGTTCCTCGCTATAAATGGCGATGGTGTCGAGCAGTTCCTCAACCCGTTCATTCATCCGCTCGCGCGAGGCAACGACGCGATCCCAGGCCCGATTAGCCTGATGCCGCAATTGTTCGCGGGTGCGATCGCCCGTTTGTGGGGCAAAGAGCAAGGCGGTGACCGCGCCTGCTACCGCACCTGCCACCAAGGCGATCCCCAGGGCGCTGTAGCCAATGCCATTATCGCTATCGTTTTCATAATTCATCATGATCAGACTCCTTTATCAGGTGATAACAGTGGGGGCCTTGCGACCCGTGAGGTTTTCTATTCGGGTGAGATTCCTGCCGAGCTGAATCAGGTCGCGCAAGGCGCGCTGCGGATCCTGTTGCTGGCGCTGCGGGTCCTTTTCGAGATGCTCGTGATAAATACGCAATGTGGCACCTTCGGTTCCCGTGCCCGACAGGCGGAATATCAGCCGGGCACCGTCGGCAAAGAGCAGGCGCAGGCCCTGATGCGCACTGACACTGCCGTCAATGGGGTCCGCATAGGCAAAATCATCGGCAGTCAGGATCTCACGTTCCGCTAAAGTCTGACCGGGGAGCACCGGCAATTGGGCGGTAATGCTCTGCATGATTTGCTCGCCCGTTTCCGCCGGGAGTCCTTCGTAATCATGACGCGTGTAGTAATGACGCCCAAACCGCTGCCAATGCTGGGTGACGATGTCGGCCACGGATTGGCCAGTATGCGCGATTACTGAGAGCCAAGCCAGTATCGCCCAGAGTCCGTCCTTTTCACGGATATGGTCCGACCCGGTGCCGAAACTCTCCTCGCCACAAAAGGTGATTTTGCCCGCATCCAGCAGATTGCCAAAGAATTTCCAGCCGGTGGGCGTTTCATAATGAGCAATACCCAGGGCCTCAGCGACCACATCCGCGGCCTGGCTGGTGGGCATGGAGCGGGCGACGCCCTTCAGTCCCTGGCGGTAGGCAGGGATCGCAGCAGCGTGGGCTGCGAGCACCGCCAGCGAATCACTGGGCGTCACAAAAAAACGGTGTCCCAAGATCATGTTACGATCGCCATCACCATCGGATGCGGCGCCAAAGTCGGGTGCGTTCTCCGCGAACAGGTGATCGGCCAGGGGCTTGGCGTAAACCAGATTCGGATCGGGATGGCCACCCCCAAAATCCATGAGCGGGATGCCATTGACCACTGTGCCCACCGGTGCCCCCAGACGCTTTTCAAAAATCTCGTGGGCATAGGGACCGGTAATGGCGTGCATCGCGTCAAAACGCATCCGGAAGGGCCCCTGCAAGAGCCGTCCCAGCGCGTCAAAATCGAAAATGCGGGCCATCAGTTCTGTATACTCGGCTACCGGGTCGCAGACTTCTACCTGCATTTCACCCAGCAAAAACTTCGCGTCATGGTCGATATCGACATCCGCGCTCTCCAGAATCTGATAACCCTGGATGGATTTACTGGCAGCCCAGATGGCATCGGTGATCTTTTCCGGCGCGGGTCCGCCGTTGGCTGTATTGTACTTGATGCCAAAGTCGTGGTCAGGCCCCCCGGCATTATGGGAGGCGCTGAGGATAATGCCGCCGTGAGCACTCCGCGCGCGGATGACTGTAGAGACGGCGGGTGTAGAGAAGAGTCCGCCCCGTCCGACAATGACTTTGCCCCAGCCATTCGCTGCAGCCATCCGGAGGATGATCTGTATGGCTTCACGGTTATAAAAACGTCCGTCGCCACCGAGAACAAGGGTTTCCCCGGCGCGATCAGGAATGGCATTGAAGATGGATTGAACAAAATTTTCGAGATAATGCGGCTGCTGGAAAACCTTGACCTTTTTACGCAGCCCCGAGGTGCCGGGGCGTTGATCGGCGAAGGGCTGAGTTGCAATCTGCAATGCCGCCATGGCACACCTCAGGAGTCGAGTGAAACGTCAGTTCTCAAACTATAACAGGAAACGGCCGTTCACAAGGCAAAGCCTTGCGTGCGCAGAAAATCGCGACTGGGTGCTGCACACTGATTCATAAGATTAATACGGTGCGGGTTGTGGCGCACGCGGCGTGCCCAAATCCGTGGATCGCTCAACCCGGCCGCCGCATAGACCTGTTCGCTTGGAAAGAAACTGGTCCGCAAAAACTGGCGAAACACCTCGCGCAAAACAGGGCTGATGAGGCGTTTTTGCGCGCGGCCCATGGCCTGACTGCGCATCTGAATGGTGGTGCGGGCAAAAGCCATGTGACGCGCTTCCTCGCGCATGTGGATGTGGGTAATGGCCAGCACCGCCGCGGGCAGATACTTATGCGCAAAGATCAGCCGATTCATGCGGTCCGGCACATTCTCACCGATTAGAATGGTTGCCCAGAAAGCCGCGGAGCCTTCAGGCGCGTAACGGGCGAAAAGACGGGCCAGGGGCGGGCGCTTACTCAAGGGGGTCATAAATGGGAGTTGCGAACGTTGCTGTAATTCCAGAAACATGAGGCTGTGTCCCACTTCTTCCCGCAGTTCATGAAGCTGATAATGGTAGCTGACCGGATCGCGGTACATCTCCTGTAGCGAGTTGGCACCCAGGCGTTGGATAAAGAGGGCCTCCAGCCATAGACCCAGCTCGCAGAAAGAGACGAATTCGACCTGGGAAAGGCGGATGCGTTCGTCCTGACTCAGTTGCGCATATTCGGGCAATCCGTACAGTGATAGCAATTCCTCCGGGAGCCAAGCCGTTTCCGCGTCGAGGCTCTCCCACGGAACCGTCTGGACGGGGTCCCGATAGTTACTGCTGTGCTGGCTAAGCCGATCGACCAAAGCATCATGATGACGCTGAATCTGAGCCGGTGCGGGGATACGTTGGGCGAAGTTCATGAGCCATTCTGCCACGGACACTCAGCCGCTCCAAGGGTGTATTGGGCTCTGCCCACCGGCATCGCGCACCTGGGCGATGCCGCGGCGTACATCATAACGGGGACGCCACCCGAGTGCCTTTTGGGCGTGGGTAATATCGACAATCAGCGGGTTTTCCAGCACTTGCAGCCAGCCGGGATCGCCGAGGCCGGTACTAAAAGGGCGTAGCCAGGTATGTACGCGGTGCAGTTGCCTGGGGGAGAGCGGTAACTGCCAGCGGCGGGGAATGCTGGACCAGGGGATGGGATCGGGTGCCGCAATATTGAAGATGCCACCCTGTCCATAGCTTAGTGCTGCCAGCAGAGCGGTGACCGCATCGTCTTCGTGGAGACACTGGATGGGCAAGTCCGGGTTGAGTAGACGCAATCCGTAAGAGCTCGTCGCAATCTCATTCACCAATGCCTGCCCATGGGGGCCGATGATGGCGTGCAGGCGCAGGCGGGAGACCACGGTTTTCTTCTGGCTGGTCGTGAACGCATCCAGCCACTGCTCCAGTGCAGCCTTGTCTTCACTGTAGGCGAACCCCGGCACAGGCCGACAAGGCTGGCTTTCGGCAATGGGGACCGGGTTGTCCGGCCATGCGCCATAAGCCGCCACACTACTGGAATAGATGACTTGCGGTACACCGGCATTTGCTGCCGCACGGAACAGATGCTGACTACCATCAAGGTTAATCCGGCGCATCTCCTCACGCCAGCGCCGTTGCGGCCCGAGGCGCGGACTCAGCACTATAAAGGCGAGATGGATGACACAATCCACGCCGGTCAGGTGCTCGACAAGCCGCGGATCGCGGATATCCAAAGGCAGGTAATGCAGGTGTGGATGCCGCATTGCGGGTGCCCGACGATCCAGTGCGATGACCCGGTGGATATCCGGGCGAACGAGCAGGGCGGGAAGCAGAGCTGCTGCCGTATGTCCCGCCGCGCCAGTGACCAGCACCTGCATCAGTGGGGGGAAGGGCCACGCAGGGCAGGCAACACCTCGTCGGCGAGCAAGCGCAACGAGCGCTGGGTGATTTGGCTGGGGACCATCCCAGCACCCACGGCCAAAATCAGGCGATCCACCCCGGCCCGGGCATAGCGGGCCAGTCGTTGGCGGCAGGTAGCCGGGTCGCCAACGACGACCATGCCCATAGTTTCCAGCAGCCGCAAATTGAGGCCACGGCGCAGCAGTGGTTCGAGAAAACCGAGACGATGATAGTATTCATAGCTTTCCTTTAGCTGTGCGAGGACCGGCCGCGTCTGGTC
>DAIAVG010000074.1 GCA_027445725.1 Acidithiobacillus sp. | reverse complement strand
CTCCCACCCATAAACTCAAAGGCAAAAGCGGCGACCACCACCGGGCGCTCTTTGAGGAGGCCGCGCATCACCACCAGGGCATCTTTCTCTCCAGACTTGGCCTGGGCTTCCTGCAGTCGCTCCTTATAGCGCTTCTGATCCTTGAAGCGCAGGGGGTCCACCGGGACGTATTCCTTCGCAATCTCCAGGCGGGGGCCCGCATCGAGGAAGAAATCCAGACGCTGCCGGGCACTGATCCGCTGATGGTGTCCGCAGTGGGGGCAGACGAAAAGGTTCTCCTCCAACTCCGTGCGGTAGAGCACCACCTGACAGGTGGGGCACTTGGACCACAGGCCCTCGGGTACGGTACGCTTATTTTCGGTTGCGCTGGGGGTCTCTATGGGCGCTTTTTTTATTTTGGGCGGCAGCACCCGATCGAACCAACTCATACGCCTCTCCTTTCCGTTGTTCGCATGGCCTGGGCCAGCGGCTCGATGAAGCGGGTGGCCGCCGCAATGGCTTCCTGATCCGTCGTACACTCCGCCAGTTGATCGACCAGTGCGCTGCCTACGACCACCGCGTCGGCGCCGACCGCCACCTGCGCTACCGTCGCCGCATCACGAATGCCAAAACCGATGGCCACGGGCAGGCCCAGCTGCTGACGCAGGTCCTGTACCCGTTGCAACACTTCAGCCCAGTCCGCCTGGGCGGCGCCAGTAATACCACGCAGAGAAACGTAATACACAAAACCGCTGCCCATACTGCGGACGATCGCCACGCGTTCCGGGTCGCTGGTCGGCGCCAGCAGGAAAATAGGATCAATACCGTGCTGCTGGAGAACGACGGCTTCGCCGCGCCCCTCCTCCGGGGTCAGATCCACCAGAATGACCCCGTCCACCCCCGCCGTCGCGGCAGCCTCAGCGAACGGGGTTATGCCCATGGCTTCTACCGGATTCAAATACCCCATAAGGATGATGGGTGTGTGGCTGTTGGCCTTGCGGAATTCGCGCACCCACTCCAGGACCATGCGCAGCTTCACCCCCCGCGCCAGCGCCCGCTCACTGGCGCACTGAATGCTGGGGCCATCGGCCATGGGGTCGGAAAAGGGCATCCCCAGTTCGATGGCATCGGCCCCGGCAGCGACCAGCGCGTGCATCAGGGGCACGGTCGCGGTCAGCGAGGGGTCACCCGCCGTCATAAAAGGAATGAGAGCGGCACGACCCGCATCCTGGAGTTGGACAAACAGTCCGGTCAGACGACTCATAGATGTATACCCTCGAGAGCGGCGACGGTATGAATATCCTTATCCCCTCGCCCGGACAGGCTAACGATAATGGTTTGATCAGAGTGCATAGTCGGCGCCAGACGGAAGGCATGGGCCAGTGCATGGGCGGTTTCCAGTGCCGGAATGATGCCCTCGGTGCGACACAGGCGATGGAAGGCGGCCAGCGCTTCTTCATCGGTGGCGGCCACATACTCTGCCCGCCCGGTATCCTTCAGATAGGCATGCTCAGGCCCCACCCCAGGATAATCCAGCCCCGCCGAGATGGAGTGCGTCGGCAGAATCTGGCCGTCTTCATCTTCCATCAGGTAGGTCCGGTTGCCATGCAGCACCCCTGGACGTCCGGTGGTCAGGGGGGCGGCATGTTGTCCGGTGCTGAGTCCCAGTCCACCCGCTTCGACACCGATCATCCGCACCGCCTTATCCTCAATAAAGGGATAAAACAGCCCGATGGCATTACTGCCCCCACCCACGCAGGCGATCAGGCAATCGGGGAGCCGTCCTGTCAGTTCGAGGCACTGCGCCCGCGCTTCGTCGCCAATGACCCGGTGAAAGTCCCGTACCATAGCCGGATAAGGATGTGGTCCCGCTACCGTCCCGATCACATAAAAAGTGTTCTCGACATTGGTCACCCAATCACGCAAAGCTTCATTGAGCGCATCTTTGAGGGTGCGGGTCCCGCTACGCACCGCCGCCACCTCTGCGCCCAGCAAACGCATGCGAAACACATTGCTGGACTGACGCTGGATATCCTCCTCGCCCATATACACCAGACATTCCATGCCATAGCGGGTCGCGACCGTCGCCGTGGCTACGCCATGCTGCCCTGCGCCCGTCTCGGCGATTACCCGTTTTTTGCCCATACGCCGGGCGAGCAAGGCCTGACCGACAGCATTATTGATTTTGTGCGCACCGGTGTGGTTGAGATCCTCCCGTTTGAGGTAAATTTGTGCCCCACCCAGTTCCTTGGAGACGCGCTCCGCATGATAGAGCGGGTTGGGACGACCGACGAACTGGCGCAACTCACTGTGCAGTTCAGCCCGAAACTCCGGATCCCGTTGCGCCTCCTGGTAGGCATGCTCCAGTTCCTCCAACGCCGGAATCAGAGTTTCTGCAACGAAACGCCCGCCGTAAGGACCGTAGTGTCCGGATGCATCCGGCAAAGCATAAACTCCCATTTTCTCTCCCTCAGGTACCGCGCACCCGCGCAACAAACTGCGCCATTTTGTCATGATCCTTGCGTCCGGGCGATATTTCCACCCCGCTGCTCACATCTACCGCATAAGGCCGGGCGATAGCGATAGCTTCGGCGACATTCCCGGCATTCAGCCCACCAGCCAAAATCAATGGCTTATCTAGATCCGGCAGTCGCCACCAGTCGAAACTCTGGCCCGATCCCCCCCAGACTCCCGGCGCTGCACAGTCCAGCAGCAGTCCTTGCGCGTCATGATAAGCATCCACCACCGGCCGCAGATCTTGCGCTGCAGTCACCCGCAACACCTTGATGTAGGGCCTGTCGAATTTGCGGCAGAAGGATGGCGACTCGTCGCCATGAAATTGCAGGACATCCAAAGGGCATTGCTGCAGAGTTGTGGCCACTTCAGCAGCATCTGCATTGACAAAAAGGCCAACGCGCGTGATAAAGGGCGGCAATGCCGTGAGTACCTCCTGGGTACGCACAGCATCCAAGGCCCGCGGACTTTTGCGGTAGAACACCAGTCCGATGGCATCCGCACCGGCGGCCGCCGCTGCGCGCGCGTCCTCTGCATTCGTGATACCGCATATCTTGATACGCACCATCGGCACATTCTAACACTGCGACTGGCAGAAAGCATGAGCGCCGCCGACCGGCAGCGCCCGTCAATCACCCGTCAGGAAACCGGCGTCCACCGCATCCACCGGCAGCCCAAACTCCGCAGGATAACGCGGCGCCACAAAATAGAGGCCGCCCGGTGGGGCCGTAACGCCAGCCTGGCAGCGATCGCGACTGGCCAGCACCTCCACTGCCCAGCCCACGGGTCGCTCGCCGCTGCCGATGGCAATCAGCACCCCCGCAAGATTACGCACCATGTGATGCAGGAAACCATTGGCCTCGGCATCAATGGCAATCAGTTCGCCCCGGCGAGTGACCTGAAGTTGGCACAAATTCCGTATGGGACTTTTAGCCTGACAGGCAGAGGCGCGAAAGGCGGAAAAGTCATGGGCACCCAGCAGGGTTTGCGCTGCTGCCTGCATGGCTTGCACATCCAGGGGGCTATATATCCAGGCGGTGTGATTCCGCCATAGTGCGGATTTTTCACGACGATTGAGAATTACATAACGATAACGCCGCGCCGTGGCGGAAAAACGGGCGTGGAAACGGTCCGGGACGATCCGGGCCCAACGTAACGCCACTCCTTTGGGCAGGAAGGTATTGGCGCCACGTACCCAGGCCTCGGGAGGACGCACGACCGGGCTGTCAAAATGCACCACCTGACACAGGGCATGCACCCCTGTATCGGTGCGCCCGGCAACGATGACAGTGACTGGACACTGGGCCACACGACTCAGTGCTGTTTCCAGAACACCTTGGACGCTTTCCTGATCCAACTGGCGTTGCCAGCCACAGAATCCATTACCATCGTATTCAAGTCCCAAGGCCCAGCGAGTGCCGGACCTTGGCACGGCTAATTCCATTTCCAAGCCCGGTTAACAGCTTTTCAGCAACTGCCTGGCTTCTTCCTGCTGGGCGCTGCTGCCTTCCCGAGTCACTTCTTCGAGCAGATCGCGTGCCGATTCGCTGTCACCCATTTCCACATAGGCCTTGGCCAGGTCGAGCTTGGTACCGACCGCATCCCAATCCGCAACGTCCATGCTGACAGATGGTTCCCCGGCAGCAGGAGATTCCGCGGCTGCGGAGGGAGAAGCAGGCAAGGCGGGCGTGGATGGCTCATCATGCCGGGTCAAGCCGAAGAGGGGCGCTGCAACTGGAGCTTCCAGCGCTGCGGGCGATTCTTCACGCGTCTCCTCCATCAGCCGGAACTGCTCATCAATGTCTTGCAGAAGCCGGGCCTTTTCCTCCGGCGGGAATGCGCTCTCTTCTTCCACTGTAGCGGGCTCCGCAGGAGCTTGGTCAAAGTGGAAATCCAGCATATCCAAGGGAGCAGGTGCCACAGACTTTTCCACAGGCTCAGGCAACGATACCTCAGTAACAGGCTCGGGAGTTGTCGCCGTCGCCGCCTCCTCGGAGGTAGCAAAGAGCGCATTGCCGGGAAAGAGCCTGGTCCCCTGTGCGGCCACTTCCTGCCACGCGGCATTATGCGGTCCGAAACGCCCCCGCATGCGCTCGGCGAGATCCAGATACTCCTCATGGCGATCCAGATTGGCATAAATATCGAGCAGTTTGACGTACAATTCCTTACGCCGTGGATTCTCTTCGAGAGCTTCATTGAGCACGGTGACTGCCTGTACTGCCTTACCGTAGGTCAGGTAAAGATCGGCTTGTTCAATCGGATCGATTTCGGCACCGGTGTATGCATCTTTGGCGCTTTCCGGGTGATCTGCAGATGGGGCAAGGCCTGGCAGAGCATCGGATACGGGCGCGCCGACTGCGGCAGATTGAACACTCGACGGAGCCGGTGCAACGGGGGTTGCTAAAGTCACTACTGGCTCAGGGGGCTGGGGCTGGGTACCCGATCTTCTAGGCACTGCACTCAAAGTAGAAAGCCGCTGCGAAATCTCGCGCTGGCGCCTTTCTGCCTCTTTTTGACGACGCAGCATCCAGAGGAACAAAATCAGTAGCAGAATATTACCACCCAGCGATACTACCAACGGAATATCATTGAAAAGACTGCTGTTACCTGCCGTCCGGGAAAGGGTGGCGAGCTGCGCGCCCTGACTGGCCAGCAGGCGCTCCTCTGCGCTCAGACGCTGCCCCAAGCTGGCCACTTCGGCCATCAATTTTTGATTATCATCGCGGAGTACGGCATCCGGCACCTGCAACTGACCGGTTGTGGCAGCGGATGCGGTGCTGGCTGCGACCGCGGTAGCCACTGCCGCAGGCGCGCTGGAAAGCACCAGATGCGTCGCGTTACCGGCGGATTTCACCGCTGCTACTGCAGATGCGGCCGGTGCAGTAACGGTACCAGAGGGTATTACAGTAGTCGCGGTAGGCGCAGTAGCAACAACAGACATACCGCTCCCTGCGCGCTGGGCAGACAACCAAACTTTGGCCTGTGCCGGTGAAGCGGCCTGCACCTGCGCCAGACTAGGCACCGTCAGCATGCTTCCGGCATAGAGGTAAGCAGGATTACCACCCTTGAAGGCTTGCGGATTGGCCTTCACCAGAGCAGCCATGACCTGGTCGAGGGTGACCGCACTGCTACGCGTGATATATTGAGCAACCTGGAACAGAGATCCATTGGCGGGCACCGGACCATAACGGCTCACCCTGGACCAGCCATGGTAGATGGGTGCAGGTGCTGCGTGACGGACGGGCTGCGGAGTTGTCGGGAACGCCGACGAGGTACTGGACGGTGGAACAGGTGCGACTGACTGGGGCGTGGGGACAAGGCTATCCCTAGCGTTGTATGCAGCATATTCACGTACCAACTGTCCTCCGGACCAATTGAGCTGCACCAGGAAATGCAACGCAGGCTGGGGCAGTGGCAAAGGACTACTGATCAATATGGCCGGTCTGTCACCACTGCGCACCGTAAAATGCCAGTGATCCAGCGCACCCGCCTTGGGAAGATTGATCATCGCGAAGGCGCTGGCGGGTGCCAGACCGGCCCTGATGCTCGCTTCACTTTGCGGACTCAACGACTGTATGGAAATTTCGGCACGGAAAGGCTCTCCCGGCGCGGAAAGCACCCGCAAATCACCAAGCCCCAAGGCCTGCGCCATACCTGGCAAGAGGAGACCCATACCGGCCAAGGCCCACAACCAGTTCTTCTTATCCATCATTATCTTCCTCATTTTGGTAATACCAGCGCAGCCCGGCAAACATTGTCGCCAATGACGTCTATAAATAGTCGCGAATCAGCAACTCTGCAATCTGTACGCTGTTCAGCGCGGCACCTTTACGGATGTTGTCCGCCACCACCCAGAAATTGATTCCACGTTCATGAGAGCAGTCACCGCGAATGCGGCCTACATAGGTGGCATCCTGCCCCGCCACATCCAGTGCTGAGGGCCATGCGCCCGTGTCACGATCATCCACGACCATGACGCCCGGGGCCTTTTCCAGCAGCGCGCGGACGGCTTCTGGCGTAATTGGCTCGCGGGTTACCACGTTGACTGCTTCAGAATGACCATAAAACACTGGCACCCGTACACAGGTAGCGGTCAGAGCGATATCCGGAATCTCCAGGATTTTGCGGGTCTCCCAGAGCATCTTCATCTCTTCCTTGGTGTAGCCGTTATCCTGGAAGACATCAATCTGGGGCAGGCAATTAAAGGCAATCCGCTTGGGGAACACCTCGGCAACACCCTCTTCATGACGGAAAATCGCCAGGGTTTGCTGCCCCA
>DAIAVG010000073.1 GCA_027445725.1 Acidithiobacillus sp. | reverse complement strand
AGCGGGTGCGGCCATCACCCCGGAAGCCTGCCGCGAAAACGCCCTGCGCTTCGCTCCGGAGCGCTTCCGCACGGAGTTCACGACCTTCGTGGAGCGAGAGTAGGCGGTGTTTCGGGGTGGTAAACAGGGCTGATGTTCGGCTTGATGGATTGCGTAAGGTTCGCTGGCGCCGTTGCGGTGGTGTCTGTTGCGGTTGTGTCTTGACCGGCCACTGCCTGCACCCGATAATACGCAGCCCTGTCGGGTATCTTGCAGGGTCTTTGGGGATGTAGCTCAGTCGGTAGAGCAGCGGCCTTTTAAGCCGTGGGTCGCGGGTTCGATTCCCGCCGTCCCCACCAAATAAAACAACATGTTATACGAATTCCGGTCTGGGCAATTTTCGTATTTTCGGTAGTTCGTATCCATACGGTATCCATTGCGCGAACCCTACAACCTCCTAACCCTAGGCGGTCACCACCGGCAGTGGGACACGCTCCGGCGAGAAGACTGGCGCCGGATCATTCGGCGGTGTCATTTTTTACGGGCCTCCATCCAGGCAAACAGGTCATCCCGCAACCAGCCCACCGCGCGTGCGCCTATGCAAATTTTCTTTGGAAAGTCAGCCGCTTTAGAGATTCTCCAAAAGGTGGTCCGGCTGACCCCAAGAACACGGGCCGCTTCTGCGGGGCGCAGAATGCGATCCATTTCTCGTGGTGTGCTGCGAATCCCTTTTCCCATAACACTCTCCCTGCAATCCCGTGAAACACACCGTCCATGGTAGGGAGATCAAGAGTCAAGAGCCTGTGAGTGAAGCAAAAAAGTGAGTATTTTTGACTTACTGAAGCACCTGAAAAAAAGCCGCCCCACATTCCTAGCGACCAACCTGAATATTTGCCATCAGGGAGGGGATGGCGCTCCCCGCTATTCTCTGGGACACCTGCCCCCTAAGTTGGGGGTTGCGACCCCGACGGACACCCCCGAGTGTGGGGCAGCCTGGATTTCCTCTACGGTCTGCTTACCATTGAAAGCAGTTGGGGCGTATCAACAAATGCGACGCGCGCGTCACATATTCCGATACGTTTGCCAGCCGGTCGCGAGGCGCGGAGACGTTCTGGATAGACGAGGCGATGGGTAAAAACAAAAAGACCGGGATCAATTTGATCCCGGAGCAGAATGCCAAAAAGGGTGGTAGTGACATGACCGCGGTGACAATCAGCGCCGGTCCGGACTTGAGGTACTCCTCTGGCGAACGCGTGTCCTAGTGGGCAAACGCCTGATGCACCGCACCATAAAAAATGATCATGCCCATGATCACCGCGAAGAATACTGCTAGGAAATAGATCAGCGGATGGATATCGCTTTCAGGCACCTCCACTTGCAGCTTCCAGGCGCCATAGAGGAGGGCCAGGGTGACCCAGAGCCCCGCGCCCAGTGCTGGTATAAGCCAACCCCTATGTGGATGCTCGATCACTATCATGGCAAGTAGAGCACCGGCGGTTCCGCACGATGCAATGGCCGCCAGCATCCACCCTATGCACGTTTTACGTTTGGTCTGATTCATATTATGCCTCACAGTGACGCGCCGGGCGTCCCGCATTCAGGGGGATACGCTGATATAGACCAGAACAGCAGTGTGAGGGCGCGCTTCCCAATGCCCGCATACGCTGTGCCCGAGTTTCCGGCGTTTGAGCGGCTTGCAGATAGGCGTATTGGCCAAGAGTTGGGCGCCCTATGTGATCTCGCAGAAAAAGCAGCAGTTCGGAATCCATCCAGTGGAACAGCGCTTCGGTCAAGTCCTGTACCGCATTCATACTGGTAATTGGGCTGGCTAACTGGGCGACGAAGATGATGGTGTGGTCATCCTCCCAAAGTTGGAGACCCGGACACACCGGCTTGTGGGGCAGAGAGAGAAAAAAGTCGGGATTCACGGCCAAGTCGAGTAGCGACATGAGCATATGCTCGCCATCGTTAATCGCTTTTTCGGGAAGCCTGCGGGTCAACGCCTGTTCAATGGATGCAATTACCATCCGGCTTGCATAAAAGGCACCATCGTCCGTGCAGGCCAGACAGACAATTTCCGATTGCTGTCTTAAAAAACCGAAAAAAGGCCAGCCTTCGTGGCTCATGCAATATCCAAAGCGGTCGGTATAAACCCATTGGTAAAAGTGCCGCTGGCGGAAGGACTGGACATCCTGGGCGCGGCACTGGTCGTTGATGGTGTTGCGATAAGTTGTCGCCTGAGTCATTGGGTAGTTCCTCTGAGTAACGTGTCCACATGGGCACATCACCAAATTACCACCCGCCTCCTGGCAAAATACTTTTTTGAAAAACTCGGTGCTTTCTTTCCCTCGCCGTCTCAAAATCTATTCGTTACGCCGAAAACCACCATACTCCCGGAATTGCCAAACTTTGGGAGTCCCCCCAGCAGAGATGGGGGGTTACCTTGAAGCAATTACCCACGCGCATCGTTTCTCGGCCTTTAAAAATGCGCGCGCCCTTTTCCCCTGGCCATGGCCCCCGCCATGGCTTCGACACCACGGTGCGACGCCATTCGCCGGGGGATTTTTCAAGAATCGGTGTTGTGCGGACTGCGAGGCGAAAGGTCATCACCGCCAGTCTCAGGTGCCACCTGGGTCGTCCGTATCGCCCCTCAGTCTTTGGATCAACTCCTTCGCCCGCTGGGGCACCCGCCCGCTGCGCAGCGCCAGGATGCGATCCAGCGCCTCTTGTGCCTTGGGGGACAAGACGGTTTCCGTCTCTGCCAGGAGACGGTCCAGAAGGGTCAAGTTGCCCAGATGCCCGGCAAAAGCGTACACCACCACACTCGGAAGCACCTGCACGTGGTCACCCGTTCCCATCCTCGTCACCACCCCGCGGACACGGGCGCTCACGTAAGTGCCGATTTTGGTGTCGTTCCCTAAGGTCACCGCTCTGTGGAACAATTCCAGCGCCTTTTTGCCAAGAGAGATGTCCACTTCGTAATATTTCCCCCGATAATCGGTTCCAGTTTCGATTCGGTCCAGGCGTTCTTCATATACCGGTGTCTTTTCTCCTTGGACGATCCGATAACCGTCGGATACAGGCGCGTTACCGCGACACAAAAATAGCGCGCCCATCTGTTCTTCCAGAACATCCAGAACTCCCTGAAACGTTTCCCCGATTTCCGTTCGGGGCCGACAGTAGACCGTGAGCCCGGAAAAAACGCCGACGGATCCCCTCCGCTCATAGGTGAAGTCCAAACTCTCCATGTGGCACATAAGCCCTCCATAAATAATCTTCGAGTCCGCTGCTATTGGTCCAAGGCTCCAGGGTTCTTCTGACGAGGGAGCCGGCAGACTTGGCCTTTTGATTGTACAGCGGCTGGAAAAGGCATCCTGAAAATTGAAATGTCGGTGATCCTCTTGGCTGGCCGTCCTTGATGGGGCTCGCAGCCGCGATGAAATGCGTAAAAGGTGGTGCTACCGGATCGTTTCTGAACCGGTTGTACGGCGCCTTTCGTGTAGATCTCCAGAACATTTACCCGCAAGGGAACCCTGTGTCGGATGGGCATGGAAGAACGCTTGGCGAACCTGATCACCGATAATATCCTCCCGCGCCTGGTCCCCGAACTGCAGATGCTGTCCTGGCGCCGTACCCACGTGCTGGCGGTGCAAGTGTATCCGAGCGCCGGTCGGCCTCATTACCTCAAGCGTGCAGGTTTTGAACGCGGTGTCTATGTGCGTGTCGGCTCCACCAGTCGTCATGCCGACCAGGAACTGCTTAAGGAGCTACGGCATTTTGCCCGTGGTGAAGCCAGTGACGCAAAAGGCAATCCGTGCGCTTTTCCTTGGAGTGCCCTCGCGAAACTCGCCATTCTGTGTCGCCGTGAACCGCCGGGCGTAAGGTAAGAACACTCCCGCAATGGCAACCCGCACGACCATCCCTCCCTTGCATGTCGACGCAGCGCGACGAGATCACCATAGACTACAGGAGGTTGGCTTTTACGAATCAGAAAGTTATGGCTGAAAAACGCGTAGAACAAAATGAAATAGTTCTCTATATATATAGAGAACGGGTAGCCAGGCGTCCTAATTAGAACTTTTTAAAATGTTCTCTATATACTATATATAGAGAACATAGAGCGCGAGCGATCTACATAGAACAGAGGCTCCCGGGGGCACAGTACGGCACCGCACATGCCCGTCACTGGACAGGCCGGTGACTTCCCACCAAGGTCAGCGACAGGAATCAACGGCAGGGGCCTTTCCTTGCCCTGTGGCGATAGGAAAGCATTCTGGCCATACTTTTCCCCCTGCCATGCTCTCCAGAGCCGTCAGGAAGCCGCCGCCATTGCTTACCGCCAGCCAAAAACCATTTGTCACGCTATCAGGCGGCGGTATCAATCACTCAGCTATTCTGTTCGCTATCCACCGTCGGTCAGGGTGGTGGTTGACATCAAGCAGCCCTCCCCCTCACAGTCCAGCGGAGGAGTGCTCGACCTGGGATATGATCATGAAAAGGGCGCGGTGAATGGCTTCTGGCATTACAACCCTTCTCCATGCCGCTATCAGGGCACGCAACAAACAACGGTAACCTATGGAAAACGTCTTCAATTTTCGCGAACAACTCATCGAAGAATACAGCACCTTTTCTCGCAGCTTTGCACGCATTGACGCCGCAGACATCCGCGAAACGGTGCAGCGTGAATATGACAAGGGCCGCTACTGGCCGGAACCCCTCATCCAGATCAACCCCAACTACAAGCGCGGACACTCGGTCCAGGAATTGGTCAGAGAAGGTCTTCTGCACCGGGACTGCGCCGATATTTTTCAGGTGGACAAAGCGGAAGGTCGGCCACAGCCGCTCCAGCTCTATACCCATCAGGAGCAGGCACTGGCCAAAGGCCAACAGCGGCAAAGCTATGTGGTCACGACGGGCACCGGTTCTGGCAAATCCCTCTCCTTCTTCGTCCCGGTCATCGACAGCATCCTGAAAGGAAAGGAGACCGATGGCGACGGCACTCAGCGTACCCGCGCCATCGTCATCTATCCCATGAATGCGCTGGCCAACAGCCAGTTGGAGGAGCTCAACAAATTCCTATTCGGCTATGCCGCCGAGCAACAGCCTTTCACCGTGGCACGCTACACGGGGCAGGAGTCCCCCGTTGAACGCAATGAGCTAGCGAACAATCCGCCCGACATTCTCCTCACCAACTTCATGATGCTGGAACTCATCCTCACCCGTTTTAATGAAGATGACCACCGCGTCGTGGACCATTGCCACGGTTTGGAGTTTTTGATTCTCGACGAATTGCACACCTATCGGGGGCGTCAGGGCGCCGACGTGGCCCTGCTGGTGCGCCGCCTGCGCGAACGCCTGCAGGCCCATAATCTCGTGTGCATCGGCACTTCCGCCACCATGTCCAGCATGGACACCCAGGCAGATCGCAACAACACGGTCGCTGACGTGGCCAGCAAGCTCTTTGGCACCCGGATATCGGGGAATGATGTGATTGGCGAAACGCTGGAACGGGTGACGGACCCACTCAAGGACGCCTCTGTCATTCAAGCCGCACTGCCTGCCGCCATACGCCGGGAACACCATACTTGGGCCGATTTCCCCTCTTTTCAGGCAGACCCCTTAGCCATTTGGGTGGAACTGAATCTGGGTATCGAACTGCGTGAAAATGAGCCTCCGCGCCGCGCACAACCCATGAATGTCAAAACGGCCAGCGAAAAGCTGGCGGCAGACAGCGGCTGTTCCGTGGAGGAAAGCCGCAGCGCCTTGCAGCGATTCCTGCTGGCAGCCCATGAGATCAATACTCCTCAAGGACGGCCCCCCTTCGCCTTCAAGCTGCATCAGTTCATCAGCGGCCCCGGCAAGGTGCTCACAACATTGGAAGCGCCCGGCACCCGTCACGTCACCCTCGACGCCCAGCGCTTCGCCCCCGGCCGGCAAGCGGAAGGGGTGGAACTCTATCCGGCGCATTTTTGCCGGGATTGCGGTCAGGAATATTACCCGGTCTGGCATTCCAAAAATGAACCGTTGAGCTACCAGCCCCGTGAAATTGACGACATTAGCACCGATGACAATGAAGATACGGCCTATGGCTTTCTTTGCCCGGTCCGCGCTGATCAGCAATACCACGGACAACTGGAGGATCTGCCGGAAAACTGGCTCGATTTCACCCGTGACGAGCTGAAGGTCCGGCAAAACTACAAAAAGGCGATTCCGCAACCCGTGCTCGTCAATGCCCAGGGGCAGGAAGGGCGTGGCGAGCGCTACTGGCGCATCCCCGGCAAATTCCGCTTTTGTCTCAAATGCGGTCAGGTCCATGAGGCCCACGGCAAGGACATCAACCGCCTCGCCAGTCTTTCCGGTGAGGGCCGTTCCTCGGCCACCACCATGCTCACCCTCAGCGCCCTCCGTTTGCTCTTCAGTGCTCCTGAGCCTCTGGCTGGTCGGGCCGACCCGCGCAAGCTGCTGGGGTTTACGGACAACCGGCAGGACGCCGCTTTACAGGCGGGGCACTTCAACGACTTCATTTTTCTGCTGACGCTGCGTTCCGGCCTCATCGGCGCACTGCAAAACGGCAGCGGCCTGCTCAACGAGGAACAACTGGCCGACGCCGTATTCAAAGCCCTGGGGTTTGATCAGATCAACGAGGCCACTCTGGTCGAATATCTGCGCAACCCCAAACTCATGGGGTTGGCGCGGCAGGAAGCGCAAAGAACGCTGCGCTTCATTATCGGTTACCGTCTGCTCCGCGATCTGCGCCGGGGCTGGCGGTTCAACAATCCCAATCTCGACCAGCTCGGCCTGATCGACATCCGTTATCGCGGTCTGGACGAATTCAGCGCCACGGACAGCCTCTTTGCCCAGAACGCCAGGCTGTCCACCCTCCGTGGACCCCATCGCGCGGCGCTCTGTAAGATCGTCTTTGACGTCATGCGTCGTGGCCTCTGTCTGGAAAGCCGTTACTTGGATTCCGTCGAGCAGGACAAG
>DAIAVG010000072.1 GCA_027445725.1 Acidithiobacillus sp. | reverse complement strand
CCCCATGGACAGTCTGCGGGATGATCTGGCGGCGCTGGGAACGGTGCCTCTTGGAGACGTTCGTGCTGGGACCACGGTATTGGTGGCCGGTTTGGTGGTAGCGCGGCGCAGCACCCGGACCAAGCGTGGCGATCGTATTTATTTCCTGACCCTCGACGACGGTCGGGGGCGGCTGGAGGTCGTCGTCTTTGCCGAAGTTTGGGCGCAGGCTGGCAAGGTCGGGGAGGGTGAGGAACCGGTGCTGGTTCTGGGTGAGGTGGGCGAGGACAGCTATTCTGGTGGTCTGCGGCTCAATGCCCTGCGCGTGCTGGGTATGGGGCAGGCGCGTGAGGAACTGGCTACCCAATTGACCCTGGAACTGGAAGTCGCTGCAGATGTGGCTCCGCAAGATCTGCTTGTCGTGCTCCGTAAATACCCTGGCCAAACGGCCTTGCGTCTGCGTTTGCGCGTCGGTGACGATATTGTCGCGCAATTGCGGGTGACGGAAAGCCTGAGCTTTGCGGCGAAGCCCGCCGCTATCGCCGCCTTGGTGGCGCTGGCACCCACGGCGCGCTGGCACTGGGACTATCGGCCGGTGACCCTTCTCGTTAATAATGTCATCCCCCTGGAGCGTGCCCGGCCTGCGGCGCGACGCCCGGTCTGAGCGCCGGTCCTATTCGGAGTGGTAAGGAGTGAACATGAAAATCAGTTATCTGGACTTTGAACAATCGGTGGCGGAGCTGGATGCCAAGGTGGAGGAACTCCACGCCCTGAATCAGCCGGGTATTGCCGATGACATCGGTCGTCTGGAAGTCAAGGCGCGCAAGGAGTTGCAGCGTATTTACAGCAAGCTTGGTGCCTGGCAGACGGTACAGGTGGCCCGTCATCCACAGCGGCCTTACACCCTGGATTACGTGCAGGCCCTTTTCACGGAAGTACAGGTGCTGGCAGGCGATCGTGCCTTCGCCGATGATCAGGCTATTATTGGCGGCCTGGCGCGCTTCAATGGACAGCCTATCGTCTGGATGGGACATCAGAAGGGCCGCGACACCAAGGAAAAGATTCAGCGCAACTTTGGGATGCCGCGTCCGGAAGGTTATCGTAAGGCTTTGCGTCTGCTCCGTCTTGCCGAGCGTTTTGCCTTGCCGGTATTTACTTTCATTGATACGCCCGGAGCCTATCCGGGTATCGGTGCCGAGGAACGCGGCCAGAGTGAGGCCATCGCCCGCAATCTCGCGGTGATGTCCGACTTGGCGGTACCCATTATCTGCACGGTCATTGGCGAAGGCGGCTCCGGCGGGGCGCTGGCGATTGGCGTGGGTGACCGGATGCTGATGCTGGAGTACGGGGTATACTCCGTCATTTCGCCGGAAGGCTGCGCCTCGATCCTCTGGAAGAACGCCGCTATGGCAGCCGAAGCAGCGGAAACCCTGGGCATCACCGCACGTCGTTTGCAAGGAATGGGGCTGGTCGACGAAGTGCTGGCGGAGCCCCTCGGTGGCGCGCATCGCGATCCCGAAGCGGTCTTCGCGTTGGCACGCGAGCGCTTTGCCCATCACCTGCAGGATCTGCAGGCGATGGATACCAGCAAGTTGCTGACCACCCGTTACGAACGCCTGATGCACTATGGAGTCGTCGGCGCCGCCTGAGCTGGAGCGACGTCTCCAGACGCGTCTGCAGGGGGATTTGCGCCCCCCGGAAGGACGTATACTCTATGTGGCCTACAGTGGTGGTGGTGATTCTACGGCCCTGCTCGTGGCACTGCTTTCCTTAGGGTACACCGTCCATGCCTTGCATGTGGATCACGGCTGGCACCCGGACAGTGCTCAATGGGCCCGGTTCTGCCAGCAGCAGGCTGTGGCGCTGGGGGCCTCTTTCACCCTGCTGCGCCTGCCCGCAGACACACCGGGAGAAGGCCCGGAGGATCAGGCCCGGCGTGCCCGCTATGCCCTCATGGCGGCACAGTTGGAGCAGGGCGACTGGCTGTTCACGGCGCAGCACTTGGAAGACCAGGCGGAGACTCTGCTTTTGCAACTGTTGCGCGGTGCTGGTGTAGCGGGGCTGGCGGCCATGCCCGGGCAGCGCCCTCTGGGAGCCGGGCTGCTGGTCCGACCCTTGCTGGATGTACCCCAACTGGTGCTGCGGGATTATCTGGAACAGCGGCACTTACCCTTTCTGAATGACCCGGCCAATGCCGATGTGCGCTATGACCGGGTACGGGTGCGCAATATCCTGCTCCCGCAACTGCGCGATCTGGGCTGGCCTCATGCGGCGGCCAATATCGCCCGCGCGGCGGATAATCTCGCCGATATGCGGGAAATCGCGGCGGACTGGTTTAGTTTGCGTTGGCAGCGGTATCGGGCAGATTACCCGGAATTCTCTGCGGAGCGGCTCTCCGTGGCGTATTTGCAGTCCCTCTCTGCTGCCGCACAGCGGGTTTTCCTGCGCGGATGGCTTCAGAAGCGGCAGATTCCGGTGCCGAGCCGGGAGCGTCTGGAGGCTCTGCGGGACACGGTAGTGCAGGGACGCGGGGGCGCGAGGATTCAGTGGGAAGGGGGAGAAGCCTGGCTGCAGGGCGGACTGCTGCGCGCCTGGCTGCAACCGCGCGCTACGGCGGAAAAGGAATGGGAAGAAGGCCCTTGGTGTGCCGCTCCCGGAAAACCGCTGCCGATCCCTGGCTGGCAGTGTGCTCTCCGGGATACCCCACCGGACGGTTTTCATCACGCGCTGGCTGAGCGTTTTGCGGAGACGAGCTTGTACTGGCGCCGTCGCTGCCAGGGGGAGCTCACCCTAACCGGGCAGGGCCAACATCGTCCGCTGAAGAAATTACTGCTGGAGGCGGGGGTGCCACCGGATCGGCGTGCGGATGTGCCCTTACTCTGGGACGAAGCGGGGCATTTGCTGCTCATTCTGGGTTACTACACCGCACCCTGGGCGAGTGCCCCCGGGGGAACGGCCCTCTGCCTCTGGAAT
The DNA here is from genome assembly GCA_027445725.1 of Acidithiobacillus sp. The sequence goes on along the minus strand of DAIAVG010000072.1, from coordinate 4,013 downwards.
ACCGGTGCTCAGTCCACCGCCGGCAGGGGCGTCGGCTCGACATAGTGCAGCGGCTGCCCGTGCGCGTTGGGGAGAATCTCGCCTTTATCGAAAACCACTCGGCCGCCGACAATGGTAGTAATAGGCCAACCCGTCAGGACCCAGCCATTGAAGGGACTCCAGCCCACCTTGGTGAACATCTCCTCATTGCGGACGGGCTTTTCATGGGTCACATCGACCAGGGTCAGATCCGCATCCCAGCCTATGGCAATGCGCCCTTTGTTCACCACGCCATAGAGGCGCGCCGGGTTGTAGCACATCCAGCGCTGCAACTCGGCCAGACTGCAATGGCCGTCGCGCATGGCGGTGAGCATCAGGGGCAGGCTGGTTTCCACGCCGGGCATGCCGGAGGGTGCGCGGGGATACCCCAAGGCCTTGTCTGCCAGCAGGTGCGGGGCGTGATCCGTAGCAATGCAATCGATTACGCCGCTGCGCAAACCCTCCCAGAGGGTCTGACGATCGTGCTCGCTGCGGATAGGGGGGTTCATCTGCGCCAGGGTACCCATTCTGGCATAGGCATCGGTCGTCAGAAAGAGATGGTTGGGAATCGCCTCACAACTGATATAAGGCGTCTTTTCCTGCCGTAAGAACTCGGTCTCCATGGCCGTGGAGAGATGCAGGACGTGCAGACGGCGCTGATATTTTTTCGACAGCCGAACGGCTCGCCGGGTAGCGATCAGCGCCGATTCTTCATCGCGGATACGGGAATGATCGGCGGGATCACCGCTGTCGGTAAACCGGGCGCGCCGCTCACGAATGCGTGCCTCATCTTCCGCATGGACCGCTATCAGTTTGCGGCCATGGGCGAAAATACGATCCAGGTCTTCTTCCTTGTCCACCAGTAAATTGCCGGTACTGGCACCCATAAAAATCTTGATGCCGCAGGCGGCATCGGCTGCCAGCAGATTGTCGAGATTGTCGGGGGTGGCCCCGATAAAAAATCCGTAGTTAACCACGGATTTTTCGGCACCGCGCGCCAGTTTGTCCGCCAGAGCAGCGGGGCTGGTAGTGGACGGATTGGTGTTGGGCATTTCCAGAAAACTGGTGACGCCACCTTTGGCCGCGGCCCGCGAGCCGCTGGAAATATCTTCCTTCTGCTCATTGCCGGGTTCGCGGAAATGCACCTGCGGGTCCATAACGCCGGGCATCAGCATATGACCTTCGGCGTCAATCACCGTATCGGCGGCACGGTCTATATCCCGATCGATGGCAACAATGCGACCATCTTCGGCGAAAAGATCCCCGTGATACAGTTCACCGGAGGGTAGCGCGATGCGCGCGTTACGGATCAGCAGACGCACGGTATCAGTCCTGCGCCATCTGTTTTTCGCGTTTTTCTTCCAGGGTTTTGCAATCAATGCAGAGAGTGGCGGTAGGGCGGGCTTCGAGGCGGCGCAGTCCGATCTCCACGCCACAACTTTCGCAGTAGCCATATTCGCCGGTCTTGATGCGGTCGAGGGCCTGGGTGATTTTACGGATCAGCTTGCGTTCCCGATCGCGGGCGCGCAGTTCCAGGCCCATGTCCGTCTCCAGACTGGCCCGATCATTGGGGTCGGAATAGTTGACGTTTTCCATCTGCATATGTTGTACGGTACGGTCGACTTCTGCCATCAGTTCGCCGCGCCAATCTTCCAGAATTTTCTGGAAATGGGCGATCTGCGCGGGGCTCATATACTCTTCGCCGGGGGCGGCCTCGTAGGGGGTGAAGGCGGTGAACTGCTGGGCTGCGCCGGGCACTGTTTTCGCGGGCTGGAACGTGTTTTGGTCCATGGGGGCTTCCTGTCTTTGTGGTAAATCTGCTTACGTTTAACAGAGAATAACCGTTTTGGCAATCCGAGGCATGCTGGTTACAATGGCCCGACCAGGCTGTTTTGGATGTCGTGGGTTTACCAGATGATTATGGCACTTTTTACCATAAATTCAGGAGATAATGATTCATGCCTTTGCGTGCGCTGATCTTTGATGTGGACGGGACCCTTGCCGATACCGAACGGGATGCCCACCGGGTTGCTTTCAATCAGGCTTTTGCCGAAGCAGGCCTTCCTTTTAGCTGGGATGTGCCGACCTATGGCCACTATCTGAAGATTACCGGCGGCAAAGAACGCCTCAGGATTTTCCTGAATGAACATCCGCAGTTGCCGCAACTGAGCGATGCTGATATTGCCTCTATCCACCGTCAAAAGACCGGGTATTACGTGGAGATGATGAATGCCGGGCTATTGCCGCTACGCCCCGGTGTGGAGCGTTTGCTGAATGCGGCACGGGATCATGGCCTGCTTCTGGCCATTGCCACGACCACCACGCCAGCCAATGTCGAGTCCCTGTTGAAGAGCACTCTGGGTGCGGAGGCGCCGCAGCGCTTTCATACGATTGGCGCCGGGGATATTGTCCCCCACAAAAAGCCCGCAGCGGACATTTATACCTATGTGCTGGGTCAATTAGGGTTGCCTGCCGCAGACTGCCTCGCGATTGAAGACTCGGCGAACGGGCTGCAATCAGCCCGTGGAGCGGGGCTCGCCACCATTATTACCCAGACGGAATATACCGAAGGACAGGACTTTAGCGCAGCGCTGCGGGTTCTCGATCATTTGGGAGAAACGGTATCCCCTGCGCACGTTTTGCAGGGCCAGGCCGCTGGGGAACAGGTGGTCGTGGATATTCCCATCCTGCAGGGGTGGTGGGCGGATATCCGCGAAGTTTGAGTGTTTGGGAACGTTGCAGTGGGCGTTATGCGGTCAGCATCCCCAATCCGGTCAAACCCAGAGCTTGGCAGCCATCAGCAGTATGATGATCGCCATGATTACTTTGACCCACAGTTCTCCGCGGCGGCTCACCGTAAGTCTGGTAGCCAACCGTGCGCCTATCATGCCGCCTATGCCGACGATAACGCCGATGCCCCAGTGAACTTGACCCATCCATGCGAAGATAAGGAGGGTAGGCAGTATATATATTGAGATAATGAGGGTTTTGTAAGCATTTACTTGCGCTAGATTTTTGGTGAGCAAATGGCGCAGGGCAAAGATGAAGAGGAAGCCGACACCTAGCTGCATAAAGCCGCCGTAAAAGCCCAGCGCCAGCATGGAGGGATACAGCCATGGTGACGCCCTGCCATCGGGACGTGTAGGTTCTCCAGCGACAATCTTTGGAAAGAACATCGTGGCCGTGCTGAGCGCCAATACAATCACTAAAATGCGCTGAAACCAGAGACTACCAATATGGACACCCGTAATAGCCCCGAGTATGGCTCCCGGCAGCGTCCACAGGGCCAGCATCATCCCTTTTTTTAAATCCACCAAGTTGTGGCGGTAAAAGGTGCGAGCGGCGGTGAGATTTTCCAAAAGGATGCTGATGCGGTTGGTGCCGTTTGCGGTGATGGGATCGAGGCCAAGGAAGATGAGTACCGGCAAGGTCAGCATGGATCCAGCGCCAGCCAGGACATTGATGAACCCGGCACCCATCCCGGCGGCGAATAATGCCGGGAGGAGCCACCATTCTGTGCTTACCGATTGCATCGTAGGCAGGTGTCAGCCCGCTTGGTGCCAAGCGGGATCTCGAAATTCCGCGCACTGGCGCTGACATGCAAGGGGTCAGTGCATTCAGGGCGGACATGATAGGTTTGTTGTTGCATCGTGGATTACCACATGATTATGGACCTTTTGCTTCATCGTGCCGCTGATTCGTTGTCGATTGCAAGCTCCCCGAGATCCTTCCATACTTCTAAAGATGAACGATTTACCGGTCCACCTCGACTGCAATGCCGCCATCCCGGTAGACCCACTGGTGGTGCATCTGGGCCGCTTCACTATTGGGGCGGAGATCGACGGGGCGGCAGACTGATGGACGCCGCCACCTATGACGCCTGGTATGACACAGCTCGCGGGCACTGGATCGGCACGGCGGAGTTTCGCCTGCTTTCCAGGCGCCTACTGGCGAGGCCGGGGGATACGCTCCTGGATGTGGGCTGTGGTACCGGG
>DAIAVG010000071.1 GCA_027445725.1 Acidithiobacillus sp. | reverse complement strand
TATCCTCTTCATCGCGGCCAGCAAGAGCCCGGGCAACGGCCGCCTCATCCTGACCGGCCAGCTCGGCGATGTCATGAAGGAGAGCGCCCAGGCGGCCATGAGCCTGGTCAAGGCGCGGGCGGCGGACTGGCAAATTGCCCAGGAGAGCATCGACAAGAGCGATATTCATATCCACATTCCCGCTGGCGCCATCCCCAAGGATGGACCCAGCGCGGGGGTGACGCTCTTTGTGGCGTTGATTTCTCTGCTGACCGGCCGCAAAGTCCGACCGGATGTGGCCATGACGGGCGAGATCAGTCTGCGCGGCCTGGTGCTGCCTGTCGGGGGAATCAAGGAGAAGGTCCTGGCGGCGTTGCGTGCCGGTATTCATACGGTGCTATTGCCGACACGCAACCGCCGGGATTACGAAGAGATCCCCGAGAATGCCCGGCAACAACTCACTTTTATATGGATAGAGCGGGTGGAGGAGGCCGTGGCGCAGGCGTTGGAAATGGGCTAAAACGTGTGACCTCGGCCAGCTCACCCACCGGTGAGGGGGGCTAAAAAGTGCCGTGCTGTGGATGGGTGGCCAGCAGTTCTTCTGCTTCCTGGCAGAGCCCACGTCGTTCCAGGATGGCGCCGGGCAGGTGACCGCCCGCCTGTCGCCACAAGACCGCCGCACGGATGCCGCTGAGCAGGAGGGTGCGGATGCGTGCGGCATCGTCGGGATCGCTCAGAAAGCGGCTTTCGCCGCTGACAATGATGCGCGGGCGAAGGGTGCCGATGGCCTCGGTGTAAGTCTGGGCGAGTCCGGCGATGATGCTGCGCTGTGTCGGATCGCCAAAATGGACGACCTGGCGCTGTGCCTGTTCGATACCTTCCTGGATGCGCTGGGTAGCGGACGAATTTTTAAGCAGACGTTTACCGAGGGCCGTCAGCGCCATGCTGTAGCGTAGTAGTTCGGCCTCTTGGGCGTTGCCGGGGCCGCGTTGTAGCAAGGGGCAGAGCAGGCCCAGGGCTTGACGCAGACTGTCGACATCGCCCAAGGCATGCAGGCTATCCTGGCACTCCAGCGCGAGAATGCTCTGTATGCAGGTCTGCAGCAGCTCTCCAGGCTGAGTGCCGTTGCGCGCAATGTTCTGTACCAGCAGGGCGCTGCGCAGGACGGCGGCGAGGGCCAGGGCGCGGTCGCGGCGGCGCCGGGCATCAGGAAGAAGGAATGACCACATGGTGTTGAGCCTGTCTGGAGAAAGGGCGAATGTGCTGGAAATGGGAGCGTGCCTGACCAACCTGCATCGTCTACGCGGCCTTGCCGTTCAGGATATTGCCCAAGGTTTGGGTCAGTGCCTTGGCCTGTGCGTCCGTCAGTTTGCGCCCACGCTCGTTGAGGATGAAAAAGGTATCTTCTACCCGTTCACCAAAAGTGGAGACTTTGGCGCCGTGGATGTTGAGTTGTAAGGCGCGTAGTGCCTCACCCACCTGATACAGTAGCCCAAGCTGATCCGTGGCGCGGACTTCCAGTAGGGTGTAGCGGGGTAGGGCGCGGTTGTCCACCCGGATTTCGGCCGGAATATTGGCGAAAAAACGGTGGCGTGGGTCGCGATGGCGCGGGCCGAAACGGGGCTTGCTGGTCGTCTCTCCTTCAATAATTGCGCGGAGTTCGGCACCCAGATCGGCATGGGCTTGGGCGCTGTGGGCGAAGGCGTGGCTGTTGTCGATGACCAGAAAAGTGTCAATGGCGCGCCCGTCCTCGCTGGTATCGATCCGGGCGTCGATAATGTTCAAGGACTGACGATCGAGCGCGCCGGTAATCTGCTGGAAAAGCCCCGGCCGGTCCGAACCGTAAATCAGGATTTCGCTGCCCTCTGGCTCATGGGGCCGCACCGCAACCAGCGTCTTGCGGCTTTTGTGGGCCAGTATTTCCTGACAATGCCAGAGCAGTTCGTCCTCGGTGTAACGCAGGAAATAGGGACCAGAAAGATGCTGCCAGAGGGCGCGTGCCCGCGGCTGGTCCATGCTGGTGATTTTTCCCATGACAAAATGTTGTTTGTCGGCGATGAGTTGCGGAAGGTCCCGTATCTGGCGCTCTTCCCGCTGAAGTTCACTAGCCGTCGCCCGGTACAGGGTGCCGAGCAACAATCCCTTCCAGTCATTCCAGAGTTCAGGGTTGGTGGCACGCATATCGGCAACGGTGAGGAGCAGAAGATGGGCAAGATGTCGTTCATCCTGGACCAGATCGGCAAAATCGCGGATGACCTGTGGATCTTCGAGGTCACGTCGCTGGGAGACGCCGGACATTTGCAGGTGTTGTTCCACCAGCCAGACGATCAGTTCCGTATCGCGGGGCGGCAACTGTAAACGCCGGGCAAAACGCCGGGCTTCCTGCGCACCGATTTTGGAGTGATCGCCGCCGCGGCCTTTGCCGATATCATGGAAGAGGCCCGCCAGCACCAGTAACTCCGGTTTTTCGACCTGCTCCCGGGCAGCGTTGGCGACGGGCATCTGTGGCGTCTCGTTGGCCCATATTTGACCGAGGTTGCGGAGCAGAAAGAGGGTGTGCTGATCAACGGTATACACGTGGAAGAGGTCGTGCTGGATGCGTCCGGTAATGCGTCCGAAAGCGGGGAGTATGCGCGCCAAAATGCCACATTGCTGCATCATTTTGAGGCTGCGATAGGCGCCGTCGGGCTGGGCGAGAATGGCGAGAAATTCCCTCTGCGCAACGGGATCGTGATCCAGATCACGCGGGTGAATAGCGCTCCGTAACGCGTAAAGCTGGCGCTGGGTCTGGGCATCGAGGGTGCGCCGTCGGGAGTCCTCCGCCAGGCTGCGGAACAGGCTCAGAATGTGCCGCAGCAATTGCGGATCATCGCGGCGCAGCGTGGTCAGGGGCAGGGCGACGCGCTGGTCTGCAACCACGGGCGCTGTCGTGCGTGTGGCCAAGTGCTGCGCGATATTTTCCTGGGCAATGGCGGCGATGCGCAGGATGTCGGCGAAGGCGCGATAGAGCTTTTGCATCAGTTGTTCGACGGCACTGCGCCCGCGCCGGTCGGTGTAACCCAATTGCCGCGCCAGCGGCACCTGCAAGTCGAGGCGCAGACGGTCTTCGTGGCGTCCGGTGGCGTAGTGCAGGGCGATCCGCAGGCGGGAGAGCAGGGCCTGGGCGCGCAGGAGCTGACGATATTCCTCGCCGGTGATAATGTCCTCATCGCGCAGCCGGTGCAGGCTGCCCTCCCCAAAAACACTGGCCGCGAGCCATTGCAGGTGATGGATATCGCGCAGCGCACCGGGACCTTCCTTGAGGTTGGGTTCGAGATGAAAGGCGGTATCGCTGCACCGGGAGTGGCGGTTTTCCTGCTCCGCCAGTTTGGCGGCGAAAAAAAGCGGGGGGGACCAGGGCGGATTTTCTTGCAAGGCGCGATTCAGGTCTTGCAGCAGAGGGCGCGATCCGGCCAGATAACGGGACTCCAGCAGGGTGGTGGCAATGCCCAAGTCCTGGCGTGCCTCCTGCAAGCATTCGTCCACGCTGCGAACGCTGTGCCCCACCTGCATCTGCAGGTCCCAGAGGCTGCTCAGGAAGCCTTCGATGAAGTCTTTTTGTGTCGCGGTCAGGGCGCTGGGGGTCAGGATCAACAAATCAATGTCGGAGCCGGGGAAGAGGGTGCCGCGCCCGTAACCACCTACGGCCACCAGGGTGAGATGGTCGGCGGCTGACGCGTCTGTGCCCGATGGCGCCTGCCAGAGCTTGCGCAGGGTGCTGTCCACCAGACGACAGTGCTGGCGGAGCAAGGCGCTGCTGCTCTGCTGTGGTGAAAAGGCGGCTTGCAGCGACCCCTGACCCTCGCGCAACGCCGCATGGGGTGCGAGCGTCCGGGTTTGCGCGGCGCGGCTCGTCATTCTTAAATGGGGTCGCCAGGCAGTTGGGTCAGTATTTCGTAACTATCGTCGGTGACCAGAATGGTGTGCTCCCACTGGGCGGAGGCACTGTGATCCTTGGTGACGATGGTCCAGCCGTCGGGCAGGGCCTTGATATGGCGTTTGCCGGCATTGACCATGGGCTCGATGGTGAAGGTCATGCCCGCCACCAGTTCAATGCCTTCGCCGGGATTGCCATAGTGCAATACCTGCGGCTCATCGTGGAAATTGCGGCCAATCCCGTGCCCACAGAACTCCCGCACGATGGAACAGTGCTGCGCCTCGGCGTAGACCTGGATGGCATGGCCAATATCGCCCAGGGTCGCGCCGGGCCGCACCTGCTGAATGCCACGCACCATGGCTTCATGGGCCACTTCCATCACCCGCCGCGACCGCAACGGCACCTCGCCGACAGTGAACATTTTGCTGCTGTCACCGTGATAGCCCTCTTTGATGACGGTGACGTCAATGTTCAGCATGTCGCCATCCCTGATGACGCGGTCGCCGGGAATGCCGTGGCAGATCACATGGTTGAGGGAGATGCAGACGGATTTCGGAAAGGGTGGATATTCCGGGCTGGGCTGATAGTTGAGCGGCGCCGGAATGCCCTGCAGATCATTGACGATGTAATCGTGGCAGATGCGGTCCAGTTCACCAGTGGTGACGCCGGCTTTGACATGGGGGCCGATCATCTTCAGCACCATGGCCGTGAGCTGGCCGGCAACCCGCATTTTTTCGACCTCTTCTGCGGTCTTGATGTTGTTCTGGGGGGATTTTTTGCTGCGCTGTAACATGCTGTTCTCCTGAAGCGGCTAAAAGAGAAGCGGTTCCGCCGCACTGAGGCTTATTTTATCAGGACTGATGCGGGTCCGGTAGGCCAGAATTTCCACACCGTCGGTGCGTGCCAGGCGCAGGGCCTTGCCATAGGCGGGATCAACGGCGTCTGCGGGCGCAAAACCCCGGCCATCTTCCCGGCCAATCAGGAAAAGCATCACCGCACGTCCGCCGCTGCGGACCACCTCCGTCAATGCCCCCAGATGGCGCAGGGCGCGGCTGCTGACCGCATCGGGGAAGCGGATGACGCCATCATCCTCCAGCAGGGTGCAGGATTTTACCTCTACGTAGCAGGGTGGCTGACCCTCGGAGCTGAGTAGAATATCCACGCGTTCATGACTGCCATAAGGCACTTCGCGGCGCAGATGTGCGTAGTTTTGCAAGGCAGGTATGTCGCCCGCGGCGATGGCCTCGGCAACTACGGCATTGGGGCGCTGGGTGTTGACGCAGACCCAGCTGGCGCCGCTCCAGTAGAGCTCCCAGGTCCAGGCCAATTTGCGTTTGGGGTTGTCGCTGAGGGAGATCAGGATGGGCTGACCGGGTTCGGCACAACTGCGCATGCTCCCGGAGTTGGGGCAGTGCACGGTGATGATCTCGCCGCTGGCCAATGCGCAGTCGGCAAGAAAGCGTTTGTAGCGGCGGATCAGGGTGGCGGGGGTGAGGGGGGGCAGGTTCATGGGGCTCAGCCTAACGCCGTCTGCTGGTACAGGCCAGTGGAGCAATGCGATAAAGAGGCCGTCCCTCAGCCATCCGTGTGCGTGCCCAGTCGCGCCACTCCACCGCAGAAGCCCCCTGCAACCCGGCAGGCGTTGTCCAGCCCAGCAGTCGCAACGTCTCTTCCCAGGCCTGACTGGGGTCGCCTGTCCAGGCGGGGCTGTCGGCACTTTTGGACAGCTTGCGTCCGTCCGCGTTACAGAGCAGGGGCAGGTGTCCATATTGCGGGTGAGGCAGGTCCAGGGCGCTTTGCAGATAACGCTGCGTATCGGTGAGCGCAAGCAGATCACTGCCGCGAATCACTTCGCTGACACCTTGCGCCCCGTCGTCCACGACACAGGCCAGGATATAGGCGAAGTAGCCGTCAGCACGCAGCAGGATGGGGTCACCCTGTGGTGCGGGCGGTTGTTGCCGGCCATGGAAACGATCCTCCCAGGGGGGCAGGATGTCGGGCACCCGCAGGCGCCAGGAGCGGGTCTGCCGTCCGGGTGCCAGACCCGACCGGCAAATGCCCGGATAACGTTCGCCGAAGCCCCGGATTTCCTGACGGGTGCAGGCACAGGGGTAGACCATGCTCTGTGCCTGCAAAGCCGCCAGCGCTTCCTGGTAGACCGCCTTACGGGAAGACTGGGTCTGCACCGGTCCGTCCCAGTCCAGCGCCAGGGCCTCCAGTTGCCGGAGAATGATGTCGGCGGCACCGGGACGCACACGGCCCTCATCCACATCCTCCAGGCGCAGCAGCCAGCGCCCGCCCTGACTGCGGGCGCTGAGATAGCTGCCAATGGCGGCAATGAGTGATCCCGCATGGAGCGGGCCGCTGGGGGAGGGCGCAAAGCGTCCGGTGACGGTGGGGGTGCAGGGCATGGCTTCCTTCAGGTGATGTCCTTGCTATAGTAGCGCGAGCATCGGCGAAAACGGAGTGAACATGGCGGGCGGAGAGTTTGCGCTCATCGAACGGTTACGGAGTCGTCTCGGTAAGGCGGGCAGGGGCGTGCGGCTCGGTATCGGTGATGACGCCGCCTGGCTGGACCCCGCGGGTCGGCAACTGGTGGCGACGATGGATACCCTGGTTGCCGGTCGCCACTTTTTCCCCGAGGTCCGCCCGGAAGACCTTGCCTGGAAAGCCCTTGCGGTGAATCTCAGCGACCTGGCCGCCATGGGTGCGGAGGCGCGCTGGTGCCTGCTCAGCCTGGCCCTGCCGCAGCGGGAGGAAGGCTATGGGGCGTGGATTGAAGCATTCGCAACGGGCTGGAGTGCACTCGCCGACCGACATGGCGTTACCCTGGCCGGCGGCGATATGGTGGCTACGGATGGGCCGCTGACCCTCTCCGTCACCGCATTGGGGCTTACCGGCCATGGGGTGATGCGCCGTGACGCGGCGCGGCCCGGAGACGTGATCTGGGTCACCGGCAGTCTCGGGGACGCGGCCGCGGCCCTGGACCTGGCTTTTGTGGAGCGCGGCCATGACGGGCAGACCTTTCCCTGCTCAGCACCACAGCGGGACGCATTGGAGGCGCGACGGCTGCGTCCCACGCCCCGTCTCGAATTCGGCGCAACGGCGCTGGCAAGTGGTGTGCTTTGTGCCGTGGATTGTTCCGATGGCTTTCTGGCCGACCTTGGCCATATCCTGAAAGCTTCGGGTGTCCGGGCGCAGGTCGCCCTGGATGCGCTGCCTTTGAG
>DAIAVG010000070.1 GCA_027445725.1 Acidithiobacillus sp. | reverse complement strand
CGCAACCAGTTGTCAGCGTAGGATGAAAAATAGGCATAGTCGCCAAAGAGTACTTCAGGAGATTCAAACGCATCCACCTGCACCAACCAGCAGTTGTCGCAGACACGGGCGTGCAGCGGATAATAAGGCTCCATCCGATGCAAACCACCTTCATCCAGGTAGGCATTGGACAGCGGCGACATGCCCAGATCGGCAAAAGTGAGGGTCAAATGCGCACCGCAAAACCGGCAACGGCATTCACTCATGACCATCAACCTTCAGTGCCAGATAGTGTTCAATTTGCTGTTCAGTCATTGCGCGTATTCGAGTGGAGTCAGCAGGATCGTCATAGTAAGCATGATACCAATCCACGCTCCAGGCCAGCGCAGTTTCCAGTGACAGTCGCGGTTGCCAACCCAGCGCCCGTCGAGTCTTGGAGGTATCCAACTTGAGCCACTGCGCTTCGTGCGGCGCATGCGACTGATTATCGTCTTGTGCTGTCAATGTGCGGCTACCCTGCCCCCACAAACGAAATACGTGATCGACCACTTTGGCTACCGGCCAGGCGCTATCGTCATCGGGGCCAAAATTCCATGCCGCTGCGTAATGTCCATCGCCGGTACAAAGTTGGCGAGCCAGGGTCAAGTAGCCCGCCAGGGGTTCCAGCACATGCTGCCAGGGCCGAATTGCATCAGGATGACGAATGGTCACAGGTTGGCCTGCAACCAAGGCACGCACCATGTCGGGCAACAACCGGTCTTCAGCCCAGTCCCCACCCCCGATGACATTGCCGGCACGAGCCGTGGCCACCGCAATGCCTGCAGTTGCGAGAAACGATTTGCGCCAGGACTGTACTGCCAACTCGACGCATGCCTTGCTACTGGAATAAGGGTCATGGCCACCCAGCGTATCGCCTTCCCGATAGCCCCGTGCCCATTCCTGATTGTCGTAACATTTGTCGCTGGTCACCACCAGCACAGCCCTGACCGTCGGGCAACGGCGCACCGCTTCCAGCAGGTTGACCGTACCCATGACATTGGTAGCATAGGTCTCTGTCGGCGCGGCATAGCCACGTCGCACCAAGGCCTGAGCCGCCATGTGAATCACCACTTCGGAATGGCTGTCCCGCATTGCTGTCGTCAGGGCTATATCATCCCTCAAGTCATCCAGCCTTGAATCCAGCACCTGACCAACCCCGGCCGCAGTAAACAGACTAGGGGTCGTATCCGCAGCCAGGGCATATCCAGTGACCTGTGCCCCCAGACGATGCAGCAGCAGTGCCAGCCAGCATCCCTTGAAACCGGTGTGACCCGTCAGGAAAACACGCCGGCCGCGCCAGAACGAGGACTCGTTCACCATGCTTTCCAAGGAGCCTTGCCGCTTTGCCATAGGGTTTCCAAGTGATTCCGATCGCGCAGGGTGTCCATGGATTGCCAGAAACCATGGTGCAGATAAGCTTGCAACTGGCTGTCTGCAGACAGGTTTTCAAGTGGCTCACGTTCCCAAGGGGTATCGTCCCCCGCAATATAGTCCAGTACCCGCGGTGACAATACGAAAAAACCTCCATTAATCCAGCCACCATCTCCTTCAGGTTTTTCCATAAAGCCGGTCACGGACTGATCCTCTGCAAGACGCAGCACACCGTAGCGCCCTGGCGGCTGCACTGCTGTTACCGTGGCCAAGCGGCCATGGGTACGATGAAAACGGGTCAATGCCCCCACATTGACATCCGCGATCCCATCCCCGTAAGTAAAACAGAAATCGTTATCGTCCAGATATGGTCGCACGCGCCGCAATCGTCCGCCGGTCATGCTGTTCTCGCCCGTATCCACCAGAGTCACGCGCCAGGGTTCGGCGTGATTCTGATGAATCTCCATGCGATTGCTGACCATGTCAAAACTGACATCAGACATGTGCAGGAAATAGTTGGCAAAATATTCCTTGATCAGATAGCCCCTGTAGCCCAGGCAGATGATGAAATCTTGTATGCCATGTGCCGAATAGATCTTCATGATGTGCCACAAGATGGGGCGTCCCCCAATCTCTACCATGGGCTTGGGCTTGAGCGCGCTTTCTTCGCTGATGCGTGTCCCCAGCCCACCGGCCAGAATGACTGCTTTCATGGTAGACCCATCCGTTCATCATCAAGCTTGATCAATGGTCAGCCCTCATATTTTATCGTCGATGATACAACCTGCAATCACTCCGGCCGGTACAAATAACCATCGGGTGCGACGGTAATGAGCAACTTGTTCTCGAATGCCTTGTCGATCTGCAGTTGCAATCGGACACCGTCAGCGGCAGTGCGGTCCCCGCATTCAAGCCGACGCAGATACTCGTGAACGGCCGTCTTGGGATTATTGCCGCAGCCCCAAGGCCGGTCAGGGAAAGTACCGTCCGGCATGTTGTCGATGATGGTATCAAAGACACAACAATAACTGCCCCTGGATACCATCGGTGCATAGGCCTCGAGTTCAGCCAGCACATGATCGTGTGTGTGATTGGAGTCGAGACACACCAATACGCGCTCGTGTCTTTCGGCGATTTCTCGCACCCGATCAACCACATCACCAGCCACCGACGAGCCCTGGATCATATCGATGCGGTGCGACATCGGGTGCGCTTCGATTGCCATCCGGTTGTACTGGCGGATGTCGATGTCAACCCCAAGGATGCGGCGCTTCGTGGCGCGCAAATCAAGCGAGGCAGCACCTGCTTCCACCGCGTCGGCGTAGTCGAGCATTGCGAGCATCGACGCGCTGAATATGAGCGAGCCACCATGCGCAATGCCGGTTTCGATGATGAGGTCTGGCTTGACCTGCCAGATGAGCTCCTGCATGGCAACAACGTCGATCGGCGTCTGGATGATTGGGCGCCCAAGCCAACTGAAATTGTACATGTAGCGTTGCTCGAACGCACGGTGCAACCAGTGCAAAGATTGCCCGCGCCAACTCTCGTCGGCAGCATACTTCGAGATGTTATCTCGACGCTCCTGTTCGAAGGCCGCGATGGGGTCGTCCGGAGGGCGATTCATGGGTGTTTGATCCTGGTATGACGACTGAGTGAATGGGCGATCAGGTGCTCCAGTTCGTCCGACAGTTGCCGTGGGCAAAAGCCAAACTCGCTGGTGATACGGGCAATGTCGATTCGCGGCATGGAACGATGGGGTACGCCGTCAGAAAATGTAATAATTCTCGAGGACTTCTCCGCCAGTACCCGTGCAAATTCTGCGTGACCGACCTGAACACCACTGGCCACATTGTAAATTCTGTGATTCCCTCCGAGCGCGATACGCTCCAGTAACCAGCAAACATCCTCGAGCGCTACATAGTCCTTGGACGAGGTTGGCGCCTCGCGGATCAGCAGCTCCCGGCCATGCATCATGTCATCGAGCAGTGAGCCAAGAAAGGTCTCCTTGGTCTGACCGGATCCGTAGACATTAGCCAAGCGGGCTACACGAACAGGCCGAGAAATTTGTGTCAAGCAAACCGCTTCGCCAGTCAACTTGCTCAGATTGTAGATGCCATCGGCATCAGGCACCACCGTTAGCGGCGCATCCTCGCACGCAGGTTCAGTGGCTTGCCCAGCGTAAACACGGGTGCTCGACAAGTAGAGCCAAGAGTCGAACAGAGTCGTACGCAGCAGACGAACGAGCAGGCAGACATGTGCATTTACGGTATCGAATGGCCGGGTGCGGAAGTCTGCCGTAAGGCCAATCGCGTAGATCACGTGACCGAGCTCGCGATCGATCGCGTCCGTTGCGTCGCGTGCCGGCACGAATACCTCATGCCCCTGTCGGCGCAAGTGGTCACATAAGGCGCTGCCAATGAATCCGTGACCACCAAAGACTGTGAACTTCATTCGCGCCATCCCAACAATTGCAGTGGGTTGCCGGCTTGAACGCTGTAAGCGGGAACCTCCCCACGCACCAGCGACATCGCACCAATGACACAGCCACGGCGCAGAATGGCCCCATCCAGCAGCACACATCCGGCACCGATCCAGACATCGTCCTCAATCACGATGCCGCCTCTGTCCTGCTTGAACCGTTGCTCCCGGATCAGTCGATCCCTGCTGCGATACTCGTGGTTGACTGGCGCGAGCACACTGTTCGCGGCGATGGCAACATGATCGCCTATCGTGATGCCGTTGCCGCTGTAGAGCACACAGCCCGAATTGATGATCGTGTGGCTACCGATGAGAACATCCCCCGTACCACCGACCGGCTTTATTTTTACAAAACTGTCGATCACCGAGTGGGGTCCCACGACGATGCGCGAGCCAAACACGCTCTCCTCGATGTCTGCCCATGGCGAGATCTCCGCACTCTCGTCGATTATGGATGGCATGGCGCTATCCGATAGCCAAGCCCTGACTGCGTTGCAATCATCCCTCTTGCGTCAAGGTCAATGAATATGCGTTCTGGTAAATGGTGGCGATTCATCGTGTGATCCCCGACTGCTCCCCTTCATAGGTTCAGTTCTTGGCCCAATTTTCAAACATCATCCGGTAAGCCGCTTCCACTTTGCGCGCAAAGCCCGGCTCATCCATCAGGGAACTGGCCTCCATTTCGCTGCGCAGCCCGGTTCTCAACGCAGCAAGCCCTGGCAAGTCAGAAGCCAGGGCAGCCGCCTTGTCCACATATTCCGCTTCACTCTGGGCAATCCACTCCGGGTGTCCAACACCCTTGAGGATCGAACTGCCCAAGCGTCCCACGCTGGGCCGACCCGCCAGCGTCACATAGGGCACCCCCATATACAGCGTTTCAAACAGCGTCGTTCCGCTGTTGTGGGGAAAGCAGTCCAGACCAATATCGACCCGTCGCAACACATCCCATGGCGGACTATGGCAACCAATCTCCAGCCGATCCTGACCGACTCCGTAAATTGCAAACTGCTTCACCAAGTTCGCCTGCATGACCGGATCCTGAAAATCCTTGCTGTCCACCACCAGCAGGGCGTTGACCACACGCTTGAGAATTTCCGCCCAAACCCGAACCACCCTGTGATTGATCCGTACTGCCCGCGATAACGTACCAAAGGTAACAAACCCTTTCGTCATGGCCGGCAAGGACGAAACCGGCCCCATCCCTTCGGCTGGACGGTAGGCATACCCTGGCGTTTCCAGCCGCCACAACTTCTCTGAAAACAAACTTTCGCTCCCCGCTGGTGCACTGGTGTCATCCGTTAGCAGGTAATCCACCGCCGTCAGCCCCGTAGTGTAGCCGTAACCCAGCCACGAGACCAGGACCGGTGCCGGCTTGCGCGCAAACACACTCAGTCGGTTAAACGCGGTATGTCCCGCCAGGTCCACCAGAATGTCGATGCCCTCTGCGCGGATGCGCTCGGCCAACACGTCATCGGTCAGACCATGGGTGAAAATCCAATGGTCCGCATAGCCCCGGTAACGTGCTGTTACCGCATCTTCCCGTACCGCCTCGGAGTAGGCATAAACTTCGACTTCCTGCTTATCGTGATGCGCCAGCAAAGGCTCCAGAAAATGGCGCATCGAATGTTGCTTGAAATCTGGAGAAACATATCCGATCTTTAGCCGTCGTGCTACATTCCGGTCATTGGCGTGAATGCACCAGGTGTTTCGACGTGGCATGCCAAAACGGGCGTCGTATTCCCGATAGGCTGCAAAGATCTCTTCTGCGCTCTTGTCTGGATGGTAGTTCAGGGCAAACAACAGATTTCCGAAGGCATCTTCGTAATCCGGTCCAAGCTCCAGCGCCCGACGACAACTGGACTCGGTCTCATCAAACCTGCCCTGCTGCTGGAGAATCGCGCCCAGATTGCTGTGTGCCTTGACATAATCGGGCTTGATCGCCAGCGCCCGACGGTAGCTGGCCTCCGCATCGGTGAGCCGCCCAAGATCTCTCAGGGTATTGCCCAGGTTATTGTGCGCTTCCGCGTATTCGGGCTCGATCGCCAGCGCCCGGCGATACCTCGCCACCGCGTCATCCAGTCGCCCGAGGTCTTGCAGAACAATGCCCAGATTACTATGCACCTCGGCACAATCCGGCTTGATCGCCAGCGCGTTGCAATGGCTTTCCACCGCGTCATCCAGTCGCCCGAGGTCTTGCAGAACAATGCCCAGATTGCTATGTGCCTCGGCATAATCCGGCTTGATCGCCAGCGCGTTGTGATGGCTTTCCACCGCGTCATCAAGCCGACCGAGTTCTTGCAGAACAACACCCAGATTACTATGCGCTTCGGCGAAATCCGGCTTGATCTCCAGCGCCCGGCGGTAGCTGGCCTCCGCCTCGGCGAGCCGCCCAAGGTCTCTCAGGGCGCTGCCCAGATTGTTGTGCGCTTCATCGTATTCGGGCTCGATCGCCAGCACCCGGCGATAACTTGCCACCGCGTCACCCAGTCGTCCAAGATCTCTCAGGACATTACCCAGATTGTTATACGCTTCAGCGTATTCGGGCTTGATCGCTAGCGCCCGACGATAACTTTCCACCGCGTCATCCAGTCGTCCGAGATCTCTCAGGACATTGGCCAAGTTGTTGTGCGCTTTAGCATATTCGGGCTTGATCGCCAGCGCCCGACGATAACTTGCCACTGCGTCATCCAGTCGCCCGAGGTCTTGCAGAACAATACCCAGATTGCCATGCGCCTCGGCGTAATCCGGCTTGATCGCCAGCGCCCGGCGATAACTTGCCACTGCGTCATCCAGTCGCCCAAGATCCCTCAGAGCATTTCCCAGATTGCTGTGTGCCTGGGCATCATCAGGCAAAAGTTCTGCTGCTTTTTGCATGGCCGGCAATGCGTTCTTACCTTGCATCAGAAGAGAAGCGCCCAACGCCTTCCAGATCTGTCCAGAATCCGGATGCCTTTCCAACAGTTCGCGCGCACGACTCTCCAGTTCCACATGACGCCCGGTATTGAACAGGACGGCAAACTGTTCGATTTCGATAGCGGCAGGTACAGACCCCCTCCTGAGAGCGCTTTGAGTCACCCGCCGTGCCTCAAATTTGCTTTGGCAACAATTTTTGAACTTCTTCCCACTGCCACAAGGGCATGGGTCGTTTCTTCCAGGTTTCACATGCAACCTTTTTTCATATTGATCATTTGCCCATCGTCTTGTTCTTTGTGTTGTCGAGAGTTAAAGTCAAATCTGGTGCATGACCGGTCTTGGCATGATGCGTCAGACGGCGAGTTTCCGCTAAACCGGTTGAGCGTCCAACACTGGCTCGCCCTCCTTGAAGGAAATTTCCTTCAACGATGGTTCGATTTTATCCGCACCGCGTATTTTGCGCCAACTCTTTAAT
>DAIAVG010000069.1 GCA_027445725.1 Acidithiobacillus sp. | reverse complement strand
TCTCCGAACGCCTCCATAAACTGACACGGGAAATCGGCGAGCCTTTATATGTCCGTGAGGGCGGTGGTATTCAGTTGACCCCGGCAGGTCAGGTACTTATTCCCGATATCCGGCAATTACGCGCCAAGTTACAAGACATTGAGAATCTGCTCATGCGCCAAAAATCCTTGCAAGCGGGAGAACTTCGCATCGCCTCTACCAGCCTGATTGCCAATTATTTACTGCCACAATATTTGCAAAGTTTTCAAAGCCAGAATCCAGGGATCAATCTCTACATAAAGAGCGGTGTGACCTATTGGAGAGACATTAATCTTTCCGAACTGGACGTTTTCTTTTTTGAAGGAGAGATGGATATACCGCATCTACCGGACAGTTATGAAATACAGCCGTGGCTAACAGGTGAAATCATCGCGGTCATGCCCAAAACGCATCCTCTGGCGTCGGCATCGACACTGAGCCTGGAAGACATACAACCTTTTCCTGTGGTATGGCGAGAACCTTCTTCCGGAGTCCGAAGGAAACTGGAGAAAGCGTTCAGACAAAAAAACATTGTGCCCGCGCATTTCATTGAGGTGGCCGATGTGGAATCTGTGGGGGCCATGGTAAAGGCTGGCTTGGGAATAGGCTTTATGACCCATACGGTTTTTGAACAGAGACCGGATTGGGATCTGCTGTATAAGCCCATCCCATCCGCTCAACTGATTTGGAAGAGCTTTATGGCCATCCCCAATCCGGCGAGGCGTTCCCGCGCCTTATCGGTTTTTTTGGACCTTATGGGCTCGTCTACACCGTTGGCCCGAGATTCTTCTGAGTCAGCGCTATAAAATCCCGATGTCTCGGCGTATCGAGCTCCAAGTGCTTATAGACCCGGACCTTGACCCAATCTTCGACGAATATCCAGAGAATACAATAGATCCATACTGCACCGGCCTCCCCCCAGGTGATAGAGGGCACCAGCCCCATGGGATAGACCACAAACAATGTCGCCGCGGCTTTGGTCAGAATGGCCGACCAAAGCAGTATCGCCGATGGCCAAGGCTTCCGTAAGAAAGGCTTGCGCGTCCGCGCAATGAATAAAGTCAAATGTCCAGCAACGGCAAGCTTGAGGAAAATCAGGGTTTGCAGATGCGGGATGTCCATGTGGAAGTAATCTTTGGCGATGAGCAGCATACCGAAGGTTTCCACGACTCCGATGAGCCCCAGTACTGTGGATACCGTGAGGACGCGGTGCATGTCCCAGCGTACCGGCTTGGGATCCAGCCAGGTGTTGTCGGTGGCGATGGCCATGATCGGTACATCATTAAAGAACGCCAGCAAGATGATCATGATGGCGGTGATGGGATAAAAATCGAAAATCAGCATGGCCAGCACGACGAAGACCATAATGCGAATGGTTTCGACGATACGGTAAATCGCATAGCTGTTCATGCGCTCGAAGATGCGGCGTGCCTCCTCAACAGCGCTGATGATGACATTCAGGCCAGGTGCCATCAACACCAGAGCGGCCGCAGCCCGAGCGGCATCCGTGGCGCCGGATACCGCGATACCCACATCTGCTTGCTTGAGCGCTGGGGCATCGTTGACGCCGTCGCCGGTCATACCCACCAGGTAGCCATCGGTTTGTAATGCCTTGACGATGCCGTATTTGTGCTCCGGAAAAACTTGGGCGAAACCATCGGCAGCCGCAATTTTCTGGCGCAGCTCCGCGCCAATCAGGGTGACATCGGCTTGGTTGGCAAATACCTGATCCGCAGGCAGAATGTCTGTCCCCAAACCCAATTGGCCGGAGATTTCCTTGGCGATCGCCATATTATCCCCTGTCACCATTTTCACCTCGATACCATGCGCCTCTGCCTGGGCAATGGTATCCCGGGAGTCCTCCCGAGGTGGGTCAAAGAGGGGGATAATGCCCAGAAACTGCCAATCCCCTGAGGCGGCCTTGCGTGCGACACCCAGGGTGCGGTAGCCCTTCTCTGCCAGGGCCTGGATACGCCCCTGCATGTCCTGGAGTAACGTTTTGGGCAAATGACAAAGTTCCAGGATGACTTGTGGTGCTCCCTTGGTCATGGTCCAGATCTGGCCGGACGAATCGCTCACCTGAGCTTCGGTGCGTTTGCCCACCGGGTCGAAAGGGGTGAAGTGCTGTTGCTGCCAGCCTTGCAGAAGTTGCGGATCCGCGACCGCACCCAGTACCGCGAGATCAATGCTGTCCTGGTCTTCTGCTTTGGAGGCCAGGGCGGCAGCGCGTAGGACGTCTTCCTGGGTAATACCCGGCGCTGGTTCCAGGGTCCCGAGGGTCAGCCTGTTCTGGGTAAGTGTCCCCGTTTTATCGGAACAGAGAATCCGCATTCCCGCCATTTCCTCAATGGACTCCAGACGGGTGACGATAGCTTTCATACGCGAAAGCTTCAGCGCACCCAAGGCCATGGTCACCGAGAGTACCGCTGGCATGGCCACGGGGATGGAGGCCACCGTAAGAATCAAGGCGAACTGTAACAGGGAGAGGAAAGACTGCCCGCGGAATAGTTCGACCGTGATCAGCACAGCCACTAATCCTAAAGCAATATAGATGAGGTAGTCACCGATACGCAGGACCGCCTTTTGGAAGTGCGATACAGCCCCAGCCTTTTGCACCAGGCCCGCCGTTTTGCCGAAAAAGGTGTGCATACCGGTGGCAGTGATGACTGCCACCATCTCGCCTTGCTTGGCGATGGTACCCGAATAGGCCACGTCGCCTGCTTTCTTGCTGACCGGCAGGGATTCTCCCGTCAGGGCCGACTGATCGACACTCAGATAATCGCCCTCCAGCAATTGCACATCCGCCGGAATGATATCGCCCAGCCGGATCCGGATGACGTCACCGGGTACCAGATCCGCCGCCAGGATCTCCTGCCATTGACCGTCCCGCAGCACACGGGCTTTGAGGGCCAACTGGCTCTTGAGCGCCTCCAGGGCGCTGCTGGCTTTGTTTTCCTGCCAAAAGCCAATGTCCGCGTTGAAGAGCAGCAGCAACGAAATAATGGTCAGATCAGCCCAATGCGCCACAACGGCCGACAAGATGGCCGCCACTTCGATCATCCAGGGAATGGGTCCCCAAAAGTAACGTAGAAAGCGCGTGAGAGGACTAACCTCTTTTTCCTGCAAGGCATTCGCACCATATTGTTGCAAGCGCTGCTGGGCATCACCATGTGTCAGGCCGGCTGGACTGGCGTGCAAATCTGCCAAGGTCTTTTCAAGAGGCGGTGCTTTATTGGATTCTGTCAAGGAAACCTCCTGCAACGACTAATGCGTATATCCACGAAATGCGCTCGATACTCGGCGGTAGTGTTCCTGCCATGCAACATCAGAAACAAAACCTCTGAACAGATACAACGTTCGCAATTCGTCTAATACAGCCAACAAGTCCGACAACGACCTGGTTACAAATATCTTGCACCTTCTACTGAACTATGGTCAGTGAGCATCTATCCCCACTACATAAAGGCATTCCAGGAAGAGTGCCAAGGATTGGTATCGTCTGATTCCCATTTATCGAATCACGCCTTGTTGTCAACCCTGCGTTCTGGTGCTTATTTACCGTTTGACGGTTAGGATAACCGTAGGAATTTCTCTGACCATAAGAGTACGCGATATAGTTTGATGTTATACTTGCCTGAGGAGGAATGTCTCCTCGATACAAGCCTCCGTGGTGAGTGGCAATCAGACCGCCCAGACGCAGTGATGATATTAGATGAAGAAGCTTAACATACTTCGCATCACCTGAGCAAAGGACATTGACCTTATCATTGTGGGGACCCACCTTCGCTACAAAAACAAGTCCAGAGTTGTTCCGATTCGAGGCGTTAGGAATTTTGTGAATTTCACAAAAAGGTGTAATTAGTGACGTTAAGTTGTTCGGCCAGATATTCAACGAACAGTGCGACTGGAGTCTCTGCGCAAATCTCATGTGGGACGGTCCAAACGCTTGCCGAGGAACAATCCGCGGCAACTGTTGAGCACTTTGGTGCCTGTCACCTGAGATCCAATGGTCCATATCCCAATGGGAAATCATAACCGGTGGATTGAGAGTAAAGCAGGGCTGAATGTTGACGGGATATGTCCGAGCATTTATTCCACATCCACCGCCTAGATCGAAGTAGATGGCAGGCTGAAGGCTATTTGCAAGAACCGCCGGCCATGCCCCATGGCCAACATTATAAACCGCTAGGTAGTTATCTTCTTGTTTATAAATTTTATGGTTTAATAATGCTTCAATGGTATCTTGCGTGGCATCTTGCAAGCCATCGAGTGACACTAACTGCCTGAGACTGCGGCTTACCCTTCCTCTTCCATCCAGAGGCTCTATATTCTCAATTAAAACATCCTCTGTGTTTTCGGCATCACTTGGGGAGCGATATATTTGTGCCGTCAAGCTCTCAGGACCAGACTCAGTAGCGATATTAAATCGGCACCAATGATCCACACGTAGGTTGTGAGAATTTTTTGAGGAGTCATGGGCCGCCACGATCACAGGCTGCAATTGTTCAGCACGGGTTTCAAAAATGTCGGCTTGGTGAAGTCGTTCTAGGCTCTCTGTGGGTATCGCATCGATACGTACAGCAATACCCTCCCGCGTGCGTTCAATAGAATCTACATAAGAAAAATATGACTTATTTGAATGCATCTCCCAGATCCTGATCCAGTATTATATAATGAATATTACTCTGCTACTGAGCAAATATCAGCAGACAGTGGACGAATCTTTGTGGCTGGCAATCCTCGTGATACGAACGACCGCTTCCAGTCTCAACCAGCCGTTCCTCGATTCGATAGTATCTTCCCAGGGGCCTACTAGGCAATGCTCGCGCGGCGGAGGCACTACATCTGGCGACTATGGCTACATGCTGAACCACGGACCAGGGCAGAGGTCGCTCATGTCCAAACTTATTGCCCATGAGCAAACTATATTACCTGCGGACATCTCTGATCAGAGATTCAGCCATGCTCACACTGCTTTTACTTGCCTCAGCGCCGCCCGTCCCAGCCTGTGGACTGCCCTTTTACTTCTGGCTCACGCGGCCTCTCTGAAGGGCCGATCGGATGCGCAAAGCCGTCGCTGCCGCCATGTTGACCATCGCCCTGGGAGGCTGTGCCACATGGCACCGGCCCGGCACACCAAAATCCATCATGGAAAATGATCTGGCCCGCTGTGATCGCAAGGCAGCCCAGATTTATCTGCCTGCCATGGTCACCATGCAGGCATCACCAGGCTATGCTGGAACCCGGCTACCCCCAACAATGCTGGCAACGCAACGGCTACACGTATTGCCAGTACCCGGCCACCTGGACACCGCCGGCCTACACCCAGCGGGACCGCAACGCTCCGGCCCGCCGTGCCTGGGTCCGCTCCTGCATGCGGGCCTCTGGATACCATCGATAGATCTTCCTGTTTCGATTTCATTGAAAACCATACTTTGTCTGCTTCCCATTGTCGAGCGCACTCCCGCTTGCTCTTGTTAATTAACGGAACCCTTGCTAGGATGTTAATTAACGGGCATGGAGAAGATCATGGATGTAGTTGAAGCATGTTGTTTGCTGCACATCGCGCCGGGAAGCGATCCAGACGAGATCAAGCAAAGCTTCCGTATGGAAGCGTCCGAATGGCATCCCGACAGGAGCGGCGATACGCAGGCGATGCAGCGTATTAACGAGGCACGGGAATATCTTCTTTCCATATCCAAGGAATCGCGCCTGCGAGAATGGCGGAGGTTGAAAAGCCATATTAGCGACATCATGGAGCGCATTGATGCCGAGCGCGACACCTGGGAAGCGCGGCGAGCTGCCAGGGCGTCCGTTACTAACAACAAGTCGTCAGAGTCAGAGCCAAAGCCGTCCGTTACTAACAAAGTGCGGCGGGCGGCTGACTGGGAATCGCGTCACAGAGAGAAAGTGCGGGCGCAAACGAAAAAACGGGTCACAGAACATCGCGCCAGAAACCCCGATGCATACCGGGCATATATGCGGGAGTACATGAAAAAGAAACGCGCACAGCAGACAACATGACGCGCATCAACCTAACATTTTCGCTAAATCCTCTGACTTCACCGGTTACCCCATCCTCTTCGCCAGATCCTCCGCTCTCAAGTGCGTGTATCGCTTCAACATCTGCAATGTCTTGTGGCCGGTAATCGTGGAGACTTCCATGGGGTTGAAGCCCTTCTCGAACAAGCGACTGGTGGCTTCGTGGCGCAGGTCGTGGAAGCGGAGATCCTTGATACCGGCGCGGCGGCAGGCTGCCGAGAATGCCCACTTGACCCCTTCTTGCCCATACGTCCAGACACGACCATCCAGCCGACGCGGTTGGGCGGACAATACCCGGCACGCGGCGACGGAAAGCGGCACCACCCGTCTTGTGCCGTTCTTGGTTTGATGCAGGGTTGCGGTGCGTTGGGCCAAGTTTACATTGTCCCAAACCATACCCATGATCTCCCCCTGGCGCATGGCGGTTTCGATGGCAAAGGTCACAATCGCGGCCAGTTCGGGATTCATGGCGCTGCAGATGGACAGCAATCGTTCTTCCTCACCATCAGCGAGCCGACGATCCCGCCCTTGAGGAAGTTTGGGCTTACGCACCAGTTCGACCGGATTCAATAACGATTCCATGCCCCACTCTGTCCGGGCAACCTTGAACAAGTGGGAAAGGAGCGCCAGATGGAGACGAATGGTATTGGCCCCCTTCCCTTCCCCTTCCATCTCTCTCATGGCATCGGCTACGTCCTTGCCGCGGATCGACGACATATATAGATGCGCGATGGGGCGCGCCTTCCACTGTCGCACGTAATCCACTTCGCGCCGACCGCCCTTCTTGGTGGGCACCACCTCGGCAAGATACCGATCCATGCACTCGGCAAGCGTTGTGCCCTCGGATTCCGACCGGTCCCGCCAAACCCCGCGCGTCATCTCGGACTCGATGACAACAGACCACGCCTCGGCCTCTTTCCTGGTGCGGAAGGTTTTGTACTGTGGTGGGTACCCCTTTTTGCGGATAGCCGCTTGCCAGCCTATATGCTCGCCTTCTCTGTCGTAGCTTGGAGTGATGGATGCCATCATGTACCCCCAACAATGAGCGTCATTCAGAGGGTAGCCCAAACCTGACTGCGGTGCAAATACGGTGCAAATTCAATATGGCAAAGAAAAAGGGCCAGGCGGTTAATCCTAACCCTTTGTATTTATTGGCGGAGAGGGTGGGATTCGAACCCACGTGGGGTTGCCCCCCATCCGATTTCGAGTACGGGTAGACTAGCGCCTATCAGATTTCGGAAGAAGCCATATTCAAGGTTGAATCGCAGCAATTTGGGCGAGTCGGCAACGAAG
>DAIAVG010000068.1 GCA_027445725.1 Acidithiobacillus sp. | reverse complement strand
CCTATGACACCTCCGGCGTCAATGAACATTTCCGTTCGCCAGATGAAGGCGCCCTGCTTCCCCTGGAGGGTGATTTCGCCAGTGCCATAAGTAAGCTGCTTATGGATCGTGCGCGTTTACGGGAAATGGGCCAGCGTGCCCGGCAACGCGCAGAAGGTCAAACTTGGACGCATATTATCGATGCGCTCCTCGAGGAGTACCGGAATAGCCTGGATAGCGTTTCTTAACCCACCTCAAAACCAATTTGCGTCCGCCAGCACCTTTGCTATTGTTGCGCATGCCGGAGACGCTCCTGGCAGAAAGAGGGTGCAATCATTGATGTGATCAACGAGGTGCTGAGCTGGTTGCATCTTCAACCCATCACGTTGGCGGTGATTATCGCTTTCCTACGCCAGTATGGTTACTGGATCCTCTTTATTGGCACCCTGTTGGAAGGGGAAGCGGTGGTAATTGTTGCCGGTGCCTTGGCGCATGCCGGCGTCCTGGATCTTCCCATGGTGATATTTATCTCCTGGNTGGGCAGCACCCTCAACGACCAGGTGCTTTACCAACTCGGTTATCGTTATGGCGAACGCCTGCTGAATATTCTGCCGCGCTTTCTGCGCCGCCATGTAAATCAGGCCGAGGGCTTGATCCACCGTTTTGGTGACTGGGTGACGCTGCTCTTCCGTTTTATCTATGGCACCCGCACCATTACTCCTATTCTGCTGGGGGTACATCGCTATCCAGCGCGGCGTTATCTGTGGATGAACCCGGCTGCCGCTGCGGTGTGGGCGGCGGCCATCGCCGGGATTGGTTATGTCCTCGGTGCCTCGCTACAGAGCTTGTTGCAAGGCGTTCAGCATGTGCAGATCATGCTCCTGCTGCTGTTGATCGTGGGGGCGGGGGTGTATTGGTGGTGGCATGGGCATGGTGAATAGCGCACTGTGGCCACATCATAGTGGGCAAGACAGGCACTTCAGGCTATCTGAACATTACGACGATTTGCCAGAGGGCCCGGTTTTATGCTAAAACGCGCTGGGCTTCGGCCTAATACTCACACGTACCGATACAGGTCAGCCGGGTGTCCGCAAGGATGGCTGCCTGGGGTGCGTGGCGGATCATAACCCTTGAAAACTGGAGAACCCCTATGAGCAGCAATGTAACCATGCGCGCCCTGCTGGAAGCTGGCGTCCACTTTGGTCATCAATCCCGTTACTGGCATCCGAAGATGGCACCATATCTCTTTGGTGAGCGTAACCGCATTCACATCATCAACCTTGAACACACCCTGCCGATGCTGCGCACCGCGCTGAGCTTTATCGAGCAGATTTCCCGCAAGCATGGCCGTGTCCTTTTTGTCGGCACCAAGCGCCAGGCACGCGAGGCGGTCGAGCAGGAAGCCCGCCGCAGCAGCGCCTTCTTTGTTAATCAGCGCTGGTTGGGTGGTACCCTGACCAATTTCAAGACCATCCGTCAATCCATTCGTCGTCTTGATGAATTAGATCAGATGGCGGCCGACGGCACCATGGAAAAGCTGACGAAGAAAGAAGTGCTCACCCTGACCCGCGAGCGCGACAAGCTGGAGCGCAGCCTCGGCGGCATCAAAGACATGAACGGTCTGCCGGACGCCATCTTCGTGATCGACGTCGGCCATGAAAACATTGCCGTGCTGGAAGCCCGCAAGTTGGGTATCCCGGTGATCGGCGTGGTGGACAGCAACTGTGATCCACTGCTCATCGACTATCCCATCCCCGGTAATGATGACGCCACCCGCGCTATTCGTCTGTATGCCGCGCTGGTGGCTGATGCCATTCTCGACGGCCGTCAGGGTGGGGAATCAGCGCTGCTCGACGAATTTGTCGAGGTCGACGAAGAAACGATCGAAATCGACGCCGACTAAAGCATTCATCAGAACCAAGGAGCATTCATGGCTATCAGTGCACAACAGGTCAAAGAACTGCGCGAGCGTACCGGCGCCGGCATGATGGAATGTAAAACGGTACTGACCGAAGCCGATGGCGATATGGAGGCCGCTATCGACCTCCTGCGCGCGCGTGGTCTGGCCAAGGCCGACAAAAAGGCGGGTCGGGTAGCCGCAGAAGGGGTCATTGTCACCGCCCTCAGTGGCGACCAGAAGCGGGGCGTAGTACTCGAAGTAAACTGTGAAACCGATTTTGTCGCCAAAAATGAAGATTTCCTGGCCCTGGCGAAAGATTGTGCCGAGCAGGCCCTGGCGCAGGGGTTCAAGGAAGTGGACGCCTTACTGGCTAATGCGGAAGTGGAAGAACGCCGCAAGGGACTGGTCAGCAAACTCGGCGAGAACATCAGCCTGCGCCGTCTGCAGCATCTGCAGGTCAAAGAGGGTGTGGTCGGCGCCTATATCCATGGCAGCCGCATCGGTGTGCTCGTGGCTCTGGAAGGCCAGGCGGCTACCAATGAACTCGGTCGCGATGTGGCCATGCATGTGGCGGCGGCACGTCCCGAGGTGATCCACCCCAGCCAGGTTTCTCCTGAGCGTTTGGCCCGTGAGAAAGAAATTCTCATTGCGCAGGCGGCAGACAGTGGTAAGCCTGCAGACATCATTGAGAAGATGATCTCCGGACGCCTGAACAAATTGCTCAATGAAATCGCGCTCACCGGGCAGCCCTTCGTCAAGGATCCTGATCGCACTGTCGGTCAATTGGTGCAGGGCTTCCCGGATGTTGAGGTGCTGGAGTTTGTACGCTTCGAGGTGGGTGAGGGGATTGAGAAGGCCCCCACCGCGGATTTTGCCACCGAGGTCATGGCACAAGTCCGGGGGTCCTGAATGACTGCGCCCGTGTATTCCCGCATCCTCCTCAAACTCAGCGGGGAGGCGCTCATGGGCGAGGGCCAGTATGGTGTGGACCGTGAGGTCGTGCAGCGTATGGCCCGGGAAATCAAGGACGTTTCTGATGCCGGAGTACAGGTCGCTATCGTGATTGGTGGCGGCAATATCTTCCGGGGTATGGCCAAGGCGGCCGAAGGTATGGATCGCGCTACCGCCGACTACATGGGCATGCTGGCGACGGTCATGAATGCGCTCGCAGTGCAGGATGCCCTGGAACATCTGGGTTTGCCGACCCGGGTGCTGTCGGCGCTGCATATTGAGCAAGTGGCGGAGCCCTATATCCGGCGGCGGGCCATCCGTCATCTGGAGAAGGGGCGGGTCGTGATTTTTGGTGCTGGTACCGGTAATCCCTTTTTCACTACCGACACGGCGGCCAGTCTGCGCGCTGTGGAGATCAATGCCGAGGTAGTGCTTAAGGGAACCAAGGTCGATGGTGTTTACACCGATGATCCGGTTACCCACCCTGAGGCCATGCGCTACCGGGAACTGTCCTATAGTCAGGTGCTAGAGCAGAATCTGCAGGTCATGGACGCAACGGCCATCACCCTTTGCCGTGATAACGACATGCCGATCATCGTTTTTTCCATCAATAAATCCGGCGCGTTGATGCGGGTGATGCTGGGTGAAGAGGAAGGCACTTCGGTGCGCAGAGAGATTGCATGAGTATTCAAGAGATTAAAAAGGATTCCGAAACCCGGATGAAGAAGAGCATTGAGTCTCTGAAGGGAGAGCTCACCCGGCTGCGGACGGGCCGGGCCAGTGCCGGGCTGCTTGACCATGTGCAATTGGACTATTATGGGGCGCCGACGCCCCTGGCACAGGTCGCTTCTGTTTCGGTCGCCGATGCCCGGTCGCTGCTGGTCACGCCGTGGGAAAAAAATCTGATTCCCAAGATTGATAAGGCAATCCGCGATGCCGGCCTGGGCCTGAATCCAGTGGCAGGTTCGGATAATGTGCGGGTTCCGTTGCCGGCGCTCTCCGAAGAACGCCGCAAGGAAATGGTCAAAGTGGTCCGGCAGGAGGGTGAGGGTGCGCGTGTAGCTATTCGCAACATCCGTCGCGACAGCATTTCTCAGGTTAAAGAACTGCACAAGCAGAAAGCTATCTCGGAAGATGAAGAGCGGCGCGCCGAGGAAGAATTTCAGAAGCTGACGGACCGCTTTATCGACGAAGTGGACGCGGTGGTGGAGGCGAAGGAAGCTGACCTCATGGAGGTCTGATCTCATGTCTTCCGCTGCTGAAAGCCTGCCTGCTATGCCACGCCACATTGCCGTCATTATGGATGGCAATGGCCGCTGGGCTTACCGTCAGCACTTGCCGCGGGTGGCTGGCCATCGGCGCGGTGCGGAAGTGGTACGGGAAATGGTGCAATCCTGCGTGGATCTCGGCATTCCCTACCTGACGCTTTTTGCCTTCAGCACCGAAAATTGGCGGCGTCCGGTCCTCGAAGTGCGTTTGTTGATGAATCTCTTCCGCCTTTTGTTACGGCGAGAAGCCCGTAAACTCCATGAGAATGGCGTTCGCCTGTGCATCATAGGCGAACGCAGTGCATTGGATCGTGATATACGCCAGCTCGTCGAAGAGGCTGAGGCGCTCACCCTTAACAATAAGCGACTCCAACTCAATCTTGCGGTGAATTACGGCGGACGTTGGGATATCGCGCAGGCAGCGCGCGCCGCCATGGCGGCAGTGCAGGCGGGAGATCTCGCCTTTGAAGACTTCTCTGAGGCACATATTGCCCGGTATCTCAGCCTGGCAGACATCCCCGAGCCCGACCTGTTGATTCGTACCGGTGGTGAGGAGCGAATCAGTAATTTCCTGGTTTGGCAGTTGGCTTACACCGAGTTTTATTTCAGTGATACGCTTTGGCCGGATTTTGACCGAACGGCTTTGGAGTACGCCCTGCAATCTTTCGCGCATCGGCAACGGCGCTTCGGACGGACGGGCGATCAGGTGCTGGAGGACGATTGCTCCGTCAGCGACTGATTACCGCTTCCTTGTTATTCCTGCTGGTTCTTGTGCTGATCTTTTGGGCACCTTTCCTCGTTTTCCTCGTTTTCCTCATGTTGCTGGCGTTCCTGGCAGGACAGGAGTGGGGTCATCTCAGTCTGATAGCCTGGCCAAACGGGCTGGCGCTGGTATTGGCAGCGCTGCCTCCGATGCTCATCTTCTCGCAGCATCTTCCCTGGTCCGCGCTGGCACAGGGCAGCGTGATCTGGTGGGCGTTGCTCGCGGTGTTGCTGATGCTGATGCCGCCCTCTCTGTTACGCGGGGCCGCGGCCTGGCAGCGCCCGGTGAGCGCTATGGCGGTCTTTCCTGTGCTTTTGCCTGCTTTGTTGTTCAGTCTGTCCTTGCAGCAGCGTGCCCCACAGTTTTTGTTATGGGTGATTCTGGTCATCAGTGCGGATGATGTGGGTGCGATGACATTCGGTAAGATCTGGGGGCGTCATCGATTGGTGCCCCGCATCAGCCCTGGCAAGACTTGGGAGGGCTTACTGGGCGGCTTGCTTGCCAGCGCCATTATGGGCACACTGGGCGCCTGGGTGTGGATAGGTGCAGCAGACTCGAGCCTCCTTTCCGGCGCTGTTTTGGGCTTGGTTACGGGCGCTTTCGCGGTCTTGGGAGATCTTTCCGAGAGTTTTCTAAAACGCCGCGCCGATTGCAAGGATAGTGGCCAGTTGTTGCCGGGGCATGGCGGCCTGCTGGATCGCTTGGACAGCATGAGTGCGGGCATCCCGGTGTTTGTAACCGGGCTTTATTATCTGGGTTGGTGGAAATGACACGAGGCATCTGCATACTCGGGGCTACAGGCTCCATCGGCAAGAGCACCCTGGATGTGGTATCGCGCCACCCCGATCAATTCCGGATCGTTGCGCTCACCGGTAATCATCGTGTCGCAGAGATGCAGGCGCTGTGCGAGCAGCATCATCCTGAGTTGGTGGTGATGGCCGCTCCAGAGGCCGCGCAGCAGTTGCGCGTTGCCCTGGGTGATGTAGGTCTGAAGAATATTCGTGTGGAAAGCGGCCGGGAGGCGCTGGCAGAGGCAGCGCGTATGCCAGGTGTCGATGAAGTGATGGCGGCCATTGTGGGTGCCGCCGGCTTGTTACCGACCCTGGCGGCGGTGGAGTCTGGCAAAAAAGTCTATCTGGCCAACAAAGAATGTCTGGTGATGGCGGGTAGTCTGTTCATGGAGCGGGTGCGGCATCATCAGGTGATACTGCTCCCCATCGACAGTGAGCACAATGCCGTATTCCAGTGCTTTGCCGAAGGCAAAGGCGTGCGCCGCATTCTGCTGACGGCTTCCGGGGGACCTTTCCGGACCTGGCCTGTGGAGCGCCTGGCGGCCGTAACGCCGGATCAGGCCTGCGCCCATCCCAACTGGGTCATGGGCCGGAAAATCTCCGTAGACTCCGCGACCATGATGAATAAGGGTCTGGAGCTTATCGAAGCGCATTGGCTCTTTAATCTCCCCGCATCCCAGATGGATGTACTGATCCACCCGCAGAGCATTATTCATTCCATGGTGGAATATGTGGATGGCTCCGTGCTGGCGCAATTGGGTAACCCCGATATGCGCACCCCCATTGCCCATGCCCTGGCCTATCCGGAGCGCATGGAAAGTGGGGTTTCTTCGCTGGACCTGGCGCGCGGGCCGGACTTGCAGTTCGAAGAGCCCGATTTGCAACGTTTCCCCTGTCTGGCGTTGGCCTTTAATGCCCTGCGGGCGGGCGGTGCCGCGGCGACCGTGCTGAATGCGGCTAATGAGGTGGCGGTGCAGGCATTCCTGGATGGCGCCCTGCCGTTCTCGCGTATTGCGGCCGTTGTTGAGGACACACTCAGCGAATTACAGCCTGCTGCCCCGGATCATCTGGATGCGGTGTTGGCCGTCGATCGACTCGCACGGGAAGCTGCAGTCCGCCATCTTAGTCGCCATAGATTGGGTATGCAGTGACCTTCCTGAGAGCAAATGCAGATTCTTGAAACCATAGGGGCCTTTATTCTGGCTATCGGCATCCTCGTGCTGATCCACGAATCTGGTCATTTCGCGGTTGCCAAATTGATGGGCATCAAGATACTTAAGTTTAGTATAGGCTTTGGGCCGACCCTGATCAGTCGCCGTTGGGGGCGGGATCAGACGGAATATGTGATTGCCGCACTACCCCTGGGCGGCTACGTCAAAATGCTCGGCGAACAGGGTGGTGAGCCAGTCCCGGCCGAAGACAGTAAACGGGCCTTTGATAACCTTGCGCCCGGTAAACGCTTTTTGATTGCCTTGGCGGGACCGATGGCCAACCTCCTATTTGCCATCGTGGCTTATGCGGGAGTGGCATGGCTCGGCATCCCGGGATTGGCACCCATCGTCGGTCTGGTACAGGATCATTCCCTTGCGGCTCAGGCGCAATTGCATCCGGGCGAACGTATCACGATGCTCGACGGGCGGCCTGTCTATACCTGGGAGGATATGCGTATGGGACTCCTCTCAGCAGCGGTTGCACGCACCCCGGTGACCCTGCAGACGATGCGTAGTGACGGTGCTCAGATGACCCACGTGCTGTCTCTGCAGACGCTTACTACTGACACGGTGGGGCCAGACTTTATCAG
>DAIAVG010000067.1 GCA_027445725.1 Acidithiobacillus sp. | reverse complement strand
GTCATTGATCCTTTCGGCCAGCGTCGCATCCAGCAGGCCCAGTCCGGCATTCACCGAAGCCGCCGCCCGCTTGATCCGCGCCAGAGCGTGGATAACCGGCAGGGGCATCTGCTCCGTACCGATGGCGAAATAGCGCAAGGAGCGCTGAGTCTGGGCGCCCCAGAGGGCGGCATCTTCCACCTCGATAACGCCCATGCTGTCCTTTTCCTGACGCATACTCAGTGTACTCCCGCCAGCTTTTCGGCCTCATCCACCATCCCGGCCATGTAATCCAGCGCTCGCGACCAGATTTCCGGCTCTTCCAGATCGATGCCGGTCATCGCCACCACCTCGGCAGGGGCCTTACTCCCGCCAAGTTTCAGCATGGCGATATAGCCGGGCACGAACTCCGCCGGGGCGGCCCGCTGGCGCTGCATCAGCGCCAGCGTCAGCAGTTCCCCAAAGGCATAGGCATACACATAGCCCGGCGAGCCGATGAAGTGGGGAATATAACTCCACCACCAGCGATAACCGGGGCTGAACTGGATACTGTCGGAAAACTGCTCCGTCTGGGTGTGCATCCATAACTCCGCCAGGCGATCCTTGCTCAGTTCGCCCTCGGCACGGCGCGCGCCATGCATGACCACTTCAAAGCGGTGCATGGCCATCTGCCGGAACACCGTGGCAAAGGTATCCTCGATTTTGCCGCAGAGCAGGGCCAGCCGTCGCCGGGGGTCCTGCTCCTCGCGCACCAGTCGCTCGAAGGTCAGCATCTCACCAAAGACAGAAGCCGTCTCCGCCGTGGTCAGGGGGGTATCCGCGTTCATGTGGCCCTGCTCGCGGGCGAGATACTGGTGGATACCGTGGCCCAGTTCGTGGGCCACCGTCATCACATCGCGCACTGTGCCGGTATAGTTGACCATGAGATAGGGATGGACATCCGGCGTCGCTGGATGGGCGAAGGCCCCGCCCCGCTTGCCTGGCGCCAGTGCGGCGTCAATCCAGCCCGCATCGAAGAAGCGCTGGCCGATGGCCCCCAGTTCCGGAGAAAAATCCGTCACCGCCGCCAGCACGATGCGCTGACACTCCGCCCAGTCGTAGCGCCGCTCGCCACCCGGCAAAGGCGCATAACGGTCATAATCCATCAATGGCGACACGTTCAATAATTTGGCCTTGAGCCGGTAATAGCGGGCCACCAGCGCGTAGCGTCCGACCACGGCTTGCTCCAGCGCCTCGACCATTTTGTCGGAGATTTCGTTGCTCAGATTGCGGTCACTCAGCCAGTGGGGATAGCGGCGCAGACGGTCATCCAGGGCCTTGTCGGCGAGGATGGCGTTGAAACAGGCGGTGAGGGTATGCAAGCGCCCTTCCAAGCCCTTGCTGAGGGACTCGGCCGCATCCCGACGCAACTCCCGGTCGGGATTGGACAACAGGGTCAGCACCTCCTGCTCGGTCATCTGCTTGCCGCGCAGGGGAAAGCGCATTTCCGTCAATGTCTCATCAAAAAGCCGCTCCCAGAGCGCCCGCCCGGTCACCCGCTTTTCCGACAGAATCTGCTCCTCGCTCTCGCTGCGCAGGTGGTCACGATACCTCCGCCAGTTGCGCAGCAGGTGCGCCCAATGCGCCAGTGCAGGGTCTGCCAGCAGGCTTTCTGCCCGGTTCTCCTCGACGGCATTCCAGGCGATATCGAAGAAGATCAGTTGATTCTGAATGGCCGTGGCCGCCTCCTCGTAGGCCTGTAGGGCGGCGCCATACGCGGGCTGATCGGCGTGGGTGACATAACTGAGATAGCGGAAGGTACCCACCCTGGCCATGCGTTGGCGGATAGCCTCCAACTGGCCCACAGCCGCCGCCAACTGCGCAGCGTCCAGCCCGCCCAGGCCGGGACGATAGGCTTCGGCGAAGCGCGTCGCGGCGCTATCCGCCCAGCGCATGTCTTCCGCCAGCCGCGGATCATCCACCCCGGCATAGAGATCTTCCAGACGCCAATGTACCTGCTCCGCGCCCGTCGCTGCCTGATTTACGCCCTCCACCATGCTGTTATTCTCCATCCGAGTAATGTTTGATTGGCGCCGCCGTTCAGCCCGCCATCTCCGGTAAACCCAGACTACGGCGTACGCAAGACAACAACGCCGTCAGTTCCGGGGCGCGTCCTGCGCGTTGGGCCTGCCACATCATCTCTCCCAGACAATCCACGAAAAGATGTTCGGCGCCGGTTTCACCCAGCTTGCGGCGCGCGCTGTCGAAGAGGTCCACAATACCCGCAGGCTGTCCCAATGCCAACATCTCCTCCAGCCCTACATGCAGGGACAGGTGCATATAGGGGTTACTCCGTCCCTGCTCGGGCGGAAAGTCTTGTTCCAGCCCGCGCTCCGCATCGGCCAGCAGGGCATGATATTCCGGATGGCGGAGAATGACAGCGACAATCCGCGTTTGCACCCCTTCCAGCGGACGGTCCTCCTGATAGCTGCGCCAACTATCCAGAAAGACCTGCCGATATGTTTCTCGTTTAGTGCCATAAAGCATAATGATTAGCCTGTCAGAACATACCCGAAGATCATAGGCCAGACCGGCACGGGTAGGAAAGAGACGCTTTTTGTGGTAAATAAGGCGGGTCTTGGAAGCATAAATCATCTTAATTAAAAGCACTTATCGCGGCATTATTTCAGCGGGAGATCAGCGCATCATGGCCAACGCGAATGCAGTATCGTCAGCAGCAGCAGTAACCACCCTCAACGAACGCCAATGGGAAGGACTCGGCAAAGTCGGTGACGCCGCCCTGCAGGTGCAGAACCTGCTGCAGATGCTGCGCGACATCCTCAACGAACTGCCGCAGGCCATCGATACCGACAAGCTCATGGAGACCATGAAGCCGTATCTGGAGCAACTGCAGAGCGCCTCGGAGTCGCTGCAAGCCTTCATTAAGGGCAACTCCGGTGAGGAGCCGCTGGATCGCCTGCGCAACATGCTGAACGACGTCCAGAACGCTGAACTCAACAAGACCCTGAAGGAAGTCCTGCAACTGCTCGGCAACCTGCAGCGCGCCGGCTTCTTCAGCTCCATCTCCACCCTCAGTGCTGAGCTCAAATGTCCCATCATCGGCGAAAATCCGGAAGACATGGTGCAGAAAATTCATGGCGCTACCGCAAGCATCCAGTATTGGATGGATAGCGCCAAACAGGGTGTCGGCGTCGTCGGCAACATGGTCGGCCAGCTCGACCTGCCGGATCGCCTCGACGAAATTCAGGAAATGGCCGACCAGTGGATTCAGATGGCCAAGCGGGCCCAGCGCCTCATTCAGGGCGACGCCCCCAACCTGCAGGCGCGTCTGAGCGGCATGCTCGACATAGCGGAAATCCTCGGTGGGCAAATGAACATCGCCATCGGTACCCTGCGCGACACCATGCCGGAAGTGCTGGAAGGCGCGGACATGAGCGGCACGCTCGCCACTATTAGTGCCGGTGGCAGCCGCTGGATGCACATCGCACTGCGGGTTAAGACTCTGGCACAAGGCAACTCCGAAGATCTCGCTCAGCGGGTAGAAGGCTTGCTGGATCAAGTGGAGCGCCTCGCCGGCTATGCCGCGAGCGCGGGCTTCTTCATTCAGGCGGGTAAAGATGGCGTGGGCGCAGTCCGCAACATCCTCAGCGACATGGACCTGCCGGAAAAGCTGGACGACCTCGCGGAAGAAGCCGAAAAGTGGCTGAAAATCGCGATGCGTGCCAAGGCACTGGCGCAGGGTAGCTCTGACAGTCTGGCTGATCGTGTTGGTAGCTTGCTGGGCATGGCGGAAGCCGTCGGCGACTCACTGCAGGCGGCGGCCAAGGCGCTTGAGGACAAAGGCATCCACCTGGAAGAGCTAATCACGCCACGCGGCGATCTCAGCATTGCTTTCGGCACCGCCGCAGACATGGTCGGCGAATTCTGGCAGGACGGCACCATCCGCCACATCGGCAGCACCATTAGCCAGGGTGCCATGGCTTGGCTGGAAATCGCGCAGATCGGCGCCAAGACTGTACGGGGCGATGCGGAAAGCATCAACGTGCGTATCAAGGAAATTGTTCAGGGCCTGCATGATGCCCACCTGATGGACATGCTGCCTGACGTCTTCGCGCTGGTGGGTAACTTGCAGAAGGCCGGCCTGGTCGGCAAGCTGAACATGGTAATGACGCAAGTCGTCCCCATGATCCCCTCCGACGAAGTCTTTGCCAGCGGTGTGAACAAGGCGATGAAGGCGCTGGAGCAGACCAGGACCGAGATGAAGGACGAGAACAACAAGGGTGGCGGTATCTTCGGTCTGATGAAAATCTTCTTCGCCAAAGACACCCAGTTCGTACTGAAGTTCGCCGTGCGCTTCGCCTCCATCTTCCTGAAGGCGCTGAAGCAAGGCTGATTTTCTAGCTCTCGCAAAAAAGCCCCGCACCTTGCTGGTTCGGGGCTTTTTTGCGTTGCGGGGAAGGGACGCAGGTACTAAGCCCCATGCTGTCCCCACCACGCCTTTGCCTTCCCCGCCGCCGCCTTGGCCGCTGCCGGATCACTCAGCCAGGCCTTCGCCAGATCGACAATCTCCGCATTGTCCCGCGCCCATACCGCAGCGCCGGCGGCCAACAAGCCCTGACGTACCGCGTTATCCGGCATTTTCGGACCGAGGATGAGGGGACAACCATCCGCGATGGCTTTGGCGAGATCCACTGCACCGCCTGCCAGAGTGCCGCCCGGCACACAAAAATCCACGCAACCATAGAAAGCATCGCGCAGCTCCGCCGTTTCCACAAAATAGACGCGGGTTTTGAGGGGCACAAAACTGGTGAACAAACGACTATGGCGGATGGTCTGCAGATGGTATTTCAGCGCATCACGATAAACAGGTTCGTAGCGTTCTTCCCGATCCGGCGCCAGCACCATGATCCCCATCTTCACCCGCATCAGAGAAATAAATATCCCATAGGCCTCAGCATCTTCGCCTTCGTGCAGGTTGGGGAAGTACGCAACGCAACGGTTCCGGTCCCGAAACTCCTTAAAACGCTCGCACCATTCCATACAGATCACTCCTTGGCGGTAGTTATGGGCTTTTCCACCCGCGATGATAGGCGACATGGGCGTATCATTCAAAATTTGCTCAGCGCAGGCGCTTATGAATCGCGCACTGCTTTTGTGTTACATTAGCAACAACGCTCAGCAAAGAAGAACACATGCCCTATGTTGCGAACACTTTTTGTACTCTCGGAGATGGCGCCCTACTCCAAGACAGGCGGCCTCGCGGATGTCGGCGGGGCTTTGCCCCTGGCGTTGGGGCAACTGGGCGTCGATGTTCGCGTGTTGGTGCCTTACTATAGGCGTCCGGCACTACATGATCTGCGCTGGTGCTGCACCGTCAACGTGCCCTATACGGGTGAAACGACCGAGCTGTGGTCGCTGGCAGAGCGACCACAGGTTCTTTTCCTCCGTTACCCCGCTTATTATGAGCGTGACGGCGGTCCTTACCAGGATACTCAAGGCGAAGACTGGCCAGACAATGACCGGCGCTTTGCCCTGCTCAACCGGGTAGCCGTCGAAATCGCCCAGGGACGTGTATCGGGGCTCAATTGGCGCCCGGATATCGTCCATGCCAATGACTGGCAAACCGGACTAATACCCTACCTGCTCGATCTGGAGGCGCGGATCGGCGCGACACGACCCGCCACCCTTTTCACCATCCATAATCTGGCCTATCAGGGTCGCTTTGCGCCCAGCGCCATGGCGCCACTGCACTTGCCGGCGGCAGATTTTCACTGGCTCGGGACGGAACTCTACGGGGCCTTTTCCTTTATGAAAGCGGGCCTGGCTTATAGCGACCAGCTCACCACCGTCAGCCCCACCTATGCCGAGGAGATCCAGAGCAGCGCCTTCGGTATGGGACTGGACGGGCTGCTGCAAACCCGATCTGGGCATCTGTCGGGCATTCTCAATGGTATTGATGCCATCCACTGGAACCCCGGCGCGGACCCTTATCTGCCCGCACATTATTCGCTACAAAATCGGTTCGGTAAGGCGCAGTGCAAATCGCAACTGCAGAGCAGTCTCGGCCTCTACCCCGATCCCGGGGTATTCCTCCTCGGCATGATCAGCCGCCTGGTGGAGCAGAAGGGGACGGATATGGTACTGGATATTCTCCCGGATCTGTTACGCCGCGGCATGCAGGTGGTGGTATTGGGCAGTGGCGATAAATTTTTTGAGCGGCAACTGCTGGAGATAGCGGCGGCGTATCCGGCGCAAATGGCGACACGCATCGCCTTTGACGAAGGGCTATCCCATCACATTGAAGCGGGCGCAGATGCCTTCCTCATGCCCTCCCGCTTCGAACCCTGCGGCCTGAACCAGATGTATAGCCTGCGCTACGGCACCTTGCCTATCGTCCACCGCACGGGCGGACTGGCCGACACGGTCACCGATGCCGACGACTTCCGCCACCCACTGCAACGCAACGGATTTGTTTTTGACAGCCCGCAAAGCGCAGCCCTGCATCATGCCGTGCTGCGCGCGGAGGCGCTGTTCCGTCAACCGGCGCTGTGGTCACATCTGCAAGATCAGGCCATGGCGGGCGACTATAGCTGGCAGCACTCGGCACGCGCCTATCTCCAGCTTTATTACGAGGTGCTGGCGCGGCGCGCAGGTGATCACTAAGCGCCTCCCGCTCGCCGCTGATTCGCTATACTGGGGACTAAAGGAGAACCATATGGAAATGCAATTTTATGGCGCCGCAGGGGGGGTCACCGGATCCTGTCATTTTCTGAGCGTTGGCGATAAAAAGCTGCTCATCGACTGCGGGTTGTTTCAGGGCAAGCATGACCTGGAAGAAGAAAATCGCGCCGAGTTCGGCTTTGATGCCAAAGATATTGATTATCTGTTGCTGACCCATGCCCATCTCGATCACTGCGGACGCATTCCCTTACTGGTGAAACGCGGCTTTCGCGGCGAGATCATCACCACGGCAGCTAGCCGTGAGCTGGCGCGACTGGTGCTCATGGATGCAGCAGGCCTTGCGGCAGAAGAGGCGCGACGCTCCAACCGACGTCACCAGCGTCAGGGTGGAACGGAATCCGCGCCCATTTACGACATCACCGACGTCCTCGATACTATGGATCGCTTCGGACGTACCGCGGATTATGCGCAGAAAATAGAGGTCTGCCCCGGCGTCAGTGTGACCTTCGGAGATGCCGGTCATATTCTCGGTTCCGCCTGGATACTGATAGAAGCCAGTGAAGCGGGCAGGCAGCAGCGCATCGTCTACTCCGGTGATCTGGGCAACCGCGGCAAGCCGATTATCAACCCGTCCACCCCCGCACCCCAGGCGGATGTCATCGTCATGGAAACCACCTACGGCGACCGCCTGCACAAGGCCATCAGGCCCTCGGTAGACGAGCTGCGCGATGCCATCCTCGACACCCTGAAACGCGGCGGCAATGCCATCATTCCCACCTTCGCCCTGGAGCGCGCCCAGGATTTACTGTATTACCTGCGCGAGATGATGAACGACAACCAGCTCCCCGCCAACCTGCCGGTCTTCCTTGATTCGCCCATGGCCATTTCGGCCACGGAGATTTTTC
>DAIAVG010000066.1 GCA_027445725.1 Acidithiobacillus sp. | reverse complement strand
GGGCCCCTCTCGGCGGTCCACTACTGAGCCACGATTTTGTCGAGGCCGCGCTCATGGCCAAAAGCGGCTGGGAAGTCTGGTTTGTGCCCAGCCTGTCCGGGAGTTATGAAGAAGTACCTCCGACACTGATCGACGATCTCAAACGCGACCGCCGCTGGGCGCAGGGTAATCTTCAACATCTGCGCCTGCTGGCGGGGGAGGGGCTACGCTCGGCGCATCGTTTTCTCTTTATCAACGGTGCCATGTCATTTTTAGCAGCGCCTTTATGGGGACTATTTTTGATCCTCGGTGCACTGGGCTCACTGCACTGGGCCACTACAGCCAGTGATGGCAGTATAACGTCCTTTGACTGGGGCTGGCTGGCCGATCCCATGCCCTTCTGGCTGTTTGGGGTAACGGCTGTTCTGCTGCTATCGCCCAAATTTATGGCGGTGCTCTGGGTCGTGCGTCAGCGGGGTCAAAAAGAGAATTTCGGTGGCTTATTCTGTCTGGTGGCCAGCATGTTTTTTGAGAGTATTTTTTCGATACTCATGGCACCGATCCGCATGGTCTTTCATAGCCAGTTTGTGATTCAGACATTGATGGGGCGTGGCGTGCGTTGGGGGACGCAAGTCCGTGGTGATCAGGAAACCTCCTGGGCCGATGCCTTCCGGTATTTTGGCTGGTGTTCCGTGCTGGGTCTGAGTCTGGCAGCACTACTGTACCCCTTTCTGGGTGCCTGGCATTTTGCCTGGCTGGTACCTATACTCGGCGGGCTGACGGCAGCGGTGCCACTGGCTGCCTGGACAAGTCGGCCAGCACTGGGACGCTGGGCGCGGCGTCATCGTCTCTTCGTTATCCCCGAAGAGGTGCATGTCCCGCAAGAGTTGCAGACGCTCGGCGTGGATAGCGTGGCCTATCTGCCCCACATTGAAGGGGATCCCTTCATACAGGTTGTGGTGGATCCTCGCTTCAACGCCATACATACCGCCCTGCAGCGTAATCGCACAGGTGCTTGGTCACGCGCGGCGAATCTCTGCCACAAAGCGCTGGAGCAGGGGCCGCAGGGGCTCAATAACCGCGAGCGCAACGTACTGCTCAGTGATCGTAACTCCATGCTCGCATTGCATCGTGCGGTCTGGTCCACGGACGATAGCGCGCGCTTGGCCGCCTGGGGCTTGCAGAGCGACGATCAGGAATTGGCGGACGCACAAATGATCGAAAGTAAGTGATGACGGCTCCCCCATCCACTAACTGGCTTGGCGTTTAGGGGCGCCGATTGCGGATTTCGGCCAGACGCTCCGCACGGGCAGCTTTTTTCCCCACGTAGCCGGGTACCACGCTCTCAATGGCGGTGGCCTGAATATGAAATACGTCAGCCAGATCGTTCCTGGTACAGACGTTATCCACGGACAGGGAAAGCAAATTATCGCGCGTGAGCACTTTGCCCGGCAGCTTCTCCATGATACTGGCCTGTAGGTTGCCGACAAAGTTACAGAGGGGCACGATGGCACGATGGGTGCCAATCAGGCTCTGGGTATAAGCCACCAGTTCGCCGAGGGTATACACCTTGGGACCGCATAAGTCATAGGCCTTGCCATAGGTTTTTTCATCATCAATGGACTGCACATAGGCACTGACCACATCCTCTACCCAGACCGGCTGCATTTTGGCGTTGATGCCCGCCAATGGGATGAGGAAGGGAATGTTGCGTAGTAACTGGGCAAAACGGTTGAAAAAGCTATCCCCTTCGCCAAAAATTACCGAAGGGCGGAAAGAGGTCACCTTCAGACCGCGACCCCAGAGCAGCTTGGGGTCATTCAGATAATCAAAGTGACCCATTTCTGCGCTGTTCTCGCCAGACTGGCGAACGATCTCCTCACCAATCCCCTTGGAGCGCAGATAGGCGCTGGGACCGATGGGGCTGGCTCCCAGGGCGCTCATGTGGAGCAGGCGCGGAATGCCCAGACGACCGCAGGTGTTGGCCACCAGGCGCGGCAGTTCTACGTGGTTCTTCTCGAAATCACCATGTCGCTCGGGTGGATAATCTTTGCGGCCAGAGTGGTTTTCATTGAGGATGCCAACGAGGTTGATGACCACATCGCGTCCTTCGAGTTGTTTCTCCAAGGCGATTGGGTCATGGACATCGGCCTCAACCACCTCCACGCCGGGGAGCACCAGCAGGTTTTCACGATTGCGCTCTCGGTTGCGCGTCAGGATGCGTATCGAGTGCCCGTCCTGACTTAAACGCTCCGCCAGATGACGTCCGACAAAACCGCTTCCGCCGAGAATGCAAATCTTATGTGTTGCCATGATGCCTCCTGAAATTATGTTGCTAAGCATAGCACAGGCTTATGAAGGGTGTGGATGGAATGCCCAATATTTGAACCGAGCCTTGCACTAGGCTATAAACGCAGGGTGCTGGTAAGGGGGATAGTATGGCGGAATGTTCGGCAGAGAGTGCGCCGCGGTTGGGCGGGCGCTTTGTGGCGCTGGGCGCATTGGTCATGGCACTGGCGGTGATTTTTGGCGCGGCGGGAGATCATCTTGTGGCCGGGGGGGTGAGTGCTGAGGGGCTGCATATTTACGATATTGCGGATCGCTTTCAGATTTATCACGGGCTCGGTCTGTTGTTCATCGGCGTGTTGATCCGCCAATATGGCAAACGGCGTTTGCTTTATGCGGCAGGGGGATTGATGGTCTTGGGTATCCTGTTGTTCTGCGGCGGACTCTATCTGCTGGCGCTGACCAGCAACGTATTCTGGGCTTTTTTCGCGCCCGTGGGTGGAACAGCGCTGATTCTTTCCTGGCTGCTACTCGCGCTGAGTATGTGGCGGGTATCCGCAACGTAGGGGAATGGTTATGTTAATTGCAACGGGAAATGCGTATGGCAAATATCTGGATTTTGCCGATGCCGAAGTGGGGGATAAGTTTTGGGTTGTGGAGCATGTGCCTTACAGCGGAACGGTAACGGCACTACGGGCGTATACCGTGGCAGAGATTAATTCAAAAACCGTACTGTGCCGGGCTGAAGAAGGTAAGCCACTCAAATTGAAGCGTGCCTTACCTCAAGAAAACTGCTATCTGGATGCCGACCCCTATTTCCAGCACATTTCTCGAACCTGGCAGATGAATACGCAGGTGCAGGCGGCGAAACAGCTAGTAAAAGAACGCGAAACCATGGACTTTGACCAGGAAGTCATCGACGCGATCATGGCGTGGCAGAAGAGGATATCGGCGCGGAAGATTGCAACACAAGGATAGCCGTGTTGGCGTTAATCGGAGGTGGTGGTCACGATCGGTTGAACGGTTGAGTTGTTCGCCAATATGGCGTACATTTTGTCGATGCTCGATCAGGTCAATCGAACCAGTTGACCACGGATAAATTTGGCACCCGCCCAAACTCACGCAAATTGCGCGTGCCGAGAGTGGCATCACACGCTAGAGAATCAGGCGAAGTACCGAGGCAACGGATAGCGGAGCGTGGTGCTGTCGAGTTCGGATTTCAGAAATCACTGTGAAGGACTGATCGCTGGTCGTGAACGGTCCAGCCGGTGCGGATCGACGGGCCTATGGCGAGTATTTCAAGAGATCGGTATCTGCCAGAGTTTGTCCCAGCGTTGCTGGGCGGCGAGGCCGATGCGTTGGGGGAGTGTCTTTTGGCGCTGATAATGGAGGACGAGGACTTTGCCCTTTTGTGCCGCTTCCAGGATGATTTCGTCGCTGGTGGCGAGCTGATCTACCAATCCGAGCTGTAAAGCCTTGCTGCCCAGCCAGGCTTCGCCGGTGGCGACTTGTTCCAAATCCAACTGCGGACGGTATTGTTGTACGAAGTTGCGAAACTGGGCGTGGGTTTCTTCCAGTTCTTCGCGCAGCTTGGCGCGGCCAGTGTCGGTGTTCTTGCCGAAGAGGGTGACCGTGCGCTTGAATTTGCCGGCGGTGAACTGT
This sequence comes from Acidithiobacillus sp., assembly GCA_027445725.1. The sequence goes on along the minus strand of DAIAVG010000066.1, from coordinate 3,731 downwards.
TCCCAGTCGATATTGCGGTCTTGCAGCCAGCGGTGGAAGTTGGGGATCTGCGCGACCACGCCAATGGAGCCGATGAGGGCGAAGGGGCTGGCGACGATACGGTCGGCAGTGACGGCCATCATGTAGCCGCCGCTGGCGGCGACGGCGTCGATCAGTACCGTGACATGGATTTTGGCGGCGCGCAGGCGCAATAGCTGGGCCGAGGCGAGGCCGTAGGTGTTGACCATGCCGCCGCCACTTTCCAGGCGCAGAAGGACGGTATCGCCGGGTTTGGCGGCCTGGATAATGGCGGAGATTTCTTCGCGCAGGGCGCTCACCGCAGAGGCGCGGAGGTCGCCCTTAAAATCGAGCAGGTAGGTGCAGCTTTCGACGTTGCTGTCCTTGGCTTTGCGGTCTTTTTTGAGGGCCTTTTGGTGGACTTTCAGGGCTTTTTTGTCCAGACGGTATTGTTGGACGTTTTCGCTGGACTGTTCTAGTTGTTTGCGCAGGTCGCTGACCTGCACTTGCCCGGTCGCAGGTGTTTTGCGTTTATTCAGGGCGATGGCAGTGAGGCCGCCGGCAACCATAAGCAGGGCGACTACAATGGTCGCGGTGTCGGCGAGGAAGAGCAGGTAATGACTGAAGAAGGTTTTCATGGCGCAAAGATAGGCGGAAAGGCGATAGCTGTAAAGATTTCGGGTATGGTTGAAGCTTGGGGGCTGGGGGCGTTATCATTTCGCCTCTTGCTGAGGCGTCTCCTTTCATGATCCAGGTGAAATTTTTTGCCAGTGTGCGCGAGCGTATCGGGGTGGGGGAAATGTCCTTGCCGGTGCCGGATGGCGGCGTAACGGTGGCCGAGGTGTTGGTGCTGGCGGAAGGGGCGACCGGCGTGGCGCTGCAAAGTGCCCATCTGCTGGCAGCAGTGAATTTGCAGCATACGCCTTTCTCTGACATGGTGCGCGACGGTGATGAAGTGGCGTTTTTCCCTCCGGTAACCGGAGGTTAGGTGTGATCGTTAAGGTTCAACAAGAAGATTTCGATCCCAGGGCGGAGATGGCGGCTTTTCCAGTGGATGCCGGGGCCGGTGGCTCGGTCACTTTTATCGGAATGGTGCGCGATTATAGTGAGGCGGCGGATATCCTCGCCATGGAGATCGAGCATTATCCGGGGATGACGGAGCGCGAACTGGAACGCATCAGTGCCGAGGCGGCCCGGCATTACGATATTCTCGATAGTCTGGTCATTCATCGTTATGGTCATCTGGCGCCCCAGGACAATATTGTGATGGTGGCGGTCTGGTCGCGGCACCGGGCGGCGGCCTTTGATGCCTGCCGTTTTTTGATTGATGTCCTGAAAACCAGTGCGCCTTTCTGGAAGAAAGAAATTACCCCGGAGGGGGTGCGCTGGGTGACCGATTGCCCCGGCTGTCGGACCGGAAGCCGCGAAGGGCATGCCCATGCGCCCCATGTTGCCCATTCCCATACACATTCTTGAAGTGAGATTTTATGCCGAGTTTTGATGTAGTGTCTGAAGTGGATATGCAGGAAGTGGATAATGCCCTGCATACAACGGTGAAGGAAATAACTACCCGTTATGACTTTAAGGGCAGCAAAGCGTCGATGGAGCGTAAGGAGAAGGAGATCATCCTGGTCGCTGAGGACGAATATAAGCTGGGGCAGATGATTGATTTGCTCTCGGCGCGCCTGGTGAAGCGCGGAGTGGATTTGAAGGCCCTGGATGTGGGCAAGGTGGCGTCTGCGGCGGGCGGCATGGAGCGGCAGGTGCTTGGCCTGAAAGTCGGTCTGGAGACAGAAGTATCCAAGCGCATGGTCAAGTTCCTGAAGGACGGTAAGTTCAAGGCGCAGGGCAGCATTCAGGGGGACCAGTTGCGGGTGTCCGGCAAGAGCCGGGACGAGCTGCAGGCTGCTATTGCCGCGCTGCGGGGGCACGATTTTGGTCTGCCAATACAATTCAACAATTTCCGGGACTAATCGCAAGCATAAAGAGGGATGGCATGAATAAGACAAAGTGGGCAGCGCGCATTGCAGAGATGTCGGGCGTGATGGCGGCGGGGGCCGCTTTATGAGCACGATCTCAGCACGGCGCACGGCGCTCTATGATTGGCATGTCGCTCATGGCGCGCGCATGGTGGATTTCGCGGGTTGGGAGATGCCTCTGAACTACGGCTCGCAATTGGCGGAGCATGAGGCGGTGCGGCAGGCGGCGGGGCTTTTTGATGTCTCGCACATGCGGCCTTTGGACTTGAGTGGACCGGATGCGCGGACGTTGCTGCGCTATGCTTTGGCCAACGACGTGGCGAAGCTGGATGCGGTGCCGGGTAAGGCGCTGTACAGCACGATGCTGCAAGGCGATGGCGGGATTATTGACGATCTGATTGTCACCCATCGTGGAGACGGTAGGTATCGGATTGTGCTGAATGCGGGGGGAGCGGAGACGGACACGGCGCACCTGCAGGCCCTTGTGGATGCCCACGGCTGGCGGGTGACCCTGCAGAAGCGGCCGGATCTGGGGATTCTGGCGGTACAGGGTCCCACGGCGCGGGCGATGGCGGCGACGGTGTTGGGGATGCCCGCATTGGCGGAGTTGCCGGTTTTTCACGCGTTGGAGCAGGGCGATTTCTTCGTCGGGCGCACGGGTTATACCGGCGAAGATGGTGTCGAAATTATCGCTGCGAATACTTTGTTGCCGGGCTTGGCGGATCGGCTGGTGGCTGCCGGGGTGCGGCCAGCCGGGTTGGCGGCGCGGGATAGTCTGCGTCTGGAGGCGGGGCTGGATCTTTACGGTCAGGATATGACGACGGCGGTTTCGCCTTATGCGAGTAATCTGGCCTGGACGGTGGATTTGCGTGCTGCAGAACGGGATTTTCTGGGGCGGGTGGCGCTGGAGGCGCAGTTGGCCGCGGGTGGTGGTGCCAAACTCATCGGCCTGGCGATGCGCGAGGGCATTCCCCGGCATGATTATGTGGTGGAAGATGCGGCGGGGCAGCCTTGTGGGGTGGTCACCAGCGGTATTTTCTCGCCCAGCCTGCAGTGCGGTATCGCGCTGGCCCGCGTGGATGCGGCGCTGGAGCCGGGGACCGTATGCGCCGTTGTGGTGCGCGGGGCGCGGCGTCCGGCGCTGGTGGTAAAACCACCTTTCTGGCGGAAAGGCGTGGCAACTTTTTCTTTTTCTGAGGAGCATGAGGCATGAGCAAGATTCCGGAAACGTTGCGTTACAGCGATACCCATGAGTGGGTCGAAGACCTGGGGGGCGGACGCTACCGGGTGGGGATTACCGATCATGCCCAGGAATTGTTGGGGGATCTGGTGTATGTGGAGGTGCCTGATATCGGTAAGGCGATTCATGGTGGCGAAGTCTGCGGCGTGCTGGAGTCGGTCAAGGCGGCGGCGGATTTGTATGCGCCGCTCGATGGCACGGTGGTGGAGCGTAATGCCGGACTGGGGGATAACCCGCAGTGGCTCAATGAAGACCCCTATGGTCAGGGCTGGATTATGGTGGTGGAGGCCGACGCAGCAGCCTGTGCCGGACTTTTGGATGCGGCAGCTTATGCTAAATTAACGGAGTCTTGAGTAAATGCCCTATATTCCCCACGATGGATTGGAGACGGCGGCGATGTTGGCCGCCGTCGGCGTTGAGCGCCTCGACCAGCTTTTTGATGAAATTCCTCCATTTGCAAGTGCAGGATATGGCCTTGCCCGAAGGGCTGTCGGAGATGGCTCTGCGCCGCGAAC
>DAIAVG010000065.1 GCA_027445725.1 Acidithiobacillus sp. | reverse complement strand
TGCAGGAAACTGTGCCGGATGCGCCGCTGGTGATGCTCTCCGGTCCGAGTTTTGCCCATGACCTGATCCTGGGAAAACCATTGGCGATGACGGCGGCGTCCACCGATCCGGCCCATGCTCAGCGGGTGGCCGAGGCCTTTGGCAGTACGCAGATGCGGGTCTACACCAGTGATGATGTGGCGGGGGTCTGTCTGGGTGGGGCGATCAAAAATGTGCTGGCGATTGCTGCTGGCATTTCTGATGGATTGGGGAATGGCGACAGTGCGCGTGCCGCACTCATCACCCGCGGGATGGCAGAATTGCATCGCCTGGGAACGGCGCTGGGGGGGCGAACCGAGACCTTCATGGGCCTGGCCGGTGCCGGTGACTTGATCCTCACCGCGAGCAGCGACTTGTCGCGGAACCGCCGGGTGGGAATTGGCCTGGGCCGCGGCTTGAGCCTGGAAGCGGTGCTGCGCGAAATTGGTGAAGAGGCCGAGGGCGTGCGTACGGCGCAAGCCTTGTTCCAGCTTGCACAGCGTCTGGGCGTGGATATGCCGATCACCGAGCAGGTATATCGCGTGCTCTTTGAGGGCACGGCGCCGCGCGCTGCGAGCGATGTGCTGATGCGCCGCGCCCTGCGTTCCGAATTGCACATGCCGTCCGATGTCACGCTTTCCTCTGGTGAGTCGTGAGGAGCCTGCGCAGGGTGGGGTCATGGGTCTGCAGGACTTGCAGAATGGGCTTGGGATCGTTACATTGCCGCCAGATGACAGGGTGTTTTGCACACCCGGACAAATAGAATAAGGAGTTTGGATGTCACCAGACAGGACCGCATGTTGACGGCGGCGCTGGCGCAGGCTTTGGCGTACCAGGCACAAAGCCTCCAGGCTGTTTCGCGGACTTTCGCCCTGACGATTCCCCAGTTGCCGGAAGCCTTGCGGGACGCGGTCGGTAATGGCTACCTGTTGTGCCGAATTGCTGACACCATAGAAGACGATCCGGATTTGCCCTGGGAAAAAAAGGTTTACTGGCAGACGGAGTTTCTCAAGGTGGTGGAGGGGGCGGGCGATGCCGCCGCTTTCGCCGCTGCATTCGGTGCATGCCTGTCGGCAGCGATGCCCGAAGCTGAGCACGATCTGATTCGTCATACCCCTGAGGTCGTTGCCATCACCCACAGCCTTAACCCCACGCAGCGGGCTGCATTGTCCCGCTGCGTGCGGATCATGGGTATGGGGATGGCGGAGTTTCAGCAACATGCGTCCTTGCAAGGGCTTGCGGACATGGCGGCGATGGATCGCTACTGCTATGTAGTCGCGGGCGTCGTCGGCGAAATGCTCACCAGCCTTTTTGTGGAGCATGAGCCGCGACTGGCGCCGCATGATGCGGAGATGCAGCGGCTCGCGGTGTCTTTTGGGCAAGGTCTACAGATGACCAACATCCTCAAGGATATCTGGGATGACTGGCAGCGCGGCGTGAGTTGGATGCCACGCGCACTGTTCCAGCGTCATGGTTGCGATATTGCCGCGATGCAACCCGGCAGCCATGATCCGGCTTTTGCGGCGGCCCTCAGTGAACTGCTGGGTATTGCCGCTGGGCATTTGCAGGATGCGCTGCGTTATACGCTACTGATTCCGGCCGAGCAGACGGGAATGCGCGATTTTTGTCTCTGGGCTATCGCCATGGCGGTGTTGACCCTGCGGCGGATTTCCGAAAATCCTGCTTTTGCTTCCGGGAGCGAAGTAAAAATCAGCCGGAGCATTGTGCATCGGGTGGTATTCCTGTCGCGCCTGCTGCACCGTTCCGACGCGCTCCTGCAACTGAGCTTTCGGGTGGGTGTCAAACCGCTGGCGCAGTCTCCTGCTGCAGGGCGACCATGAATCGTATCCTGCAACCCGTGCGCTACAGTTCGAGCATTTTTCGCGCGTCGCTGGATCGGGTGATAGCTGAGGCGCGCACCGCGCTAGGTAATCTGCAAGCGGAAGATGGTCACTGGTGCTTCGAGTTTGAAGCCGATTGCACTATCCCTGCCGAATATATTCTGATGCAGCACTACATGGACGAGCGCGATACGTCTCTGGAGGCCAAGATGGCCGTCTATCTGCGCAATAAACAGGCGGATCACGGCGGCTGGCCTCTCTATTACGGAGGCCGTTTTGACCTGAGCGCTTCGGTAAAGGCCTATTATGCACTGAAGCTGGCCGGGGATGCTCCGGAGCTACCACATATGCGGCGCGCCCGTGAGGCGATCCTGGCGCATGGCGGAGCGGAACACGCCAATGTGTTCACGCGCATTACCTTGGCGCTTTTTGCCCAGGTGCCGTGGCGGGCCGTGCCTTTCATTCCGGTGGAAATCATGCTGTTGCCGCGCTGGTTTCCCTTTCAAATTTATAAGGTGGCGTCATGGTCGCGCACGGTGATGGTGCCGCTGTTTATCTTGTGCAGCCTCAAGGCACGTGCCAAAAATCCATTGCAGGTGCATATCCGCGAACTGTTCCGGCGGCCGCCGGAACAGATTGCGGACTATTTCAGCCATGCCCGGCAAGGGATTGTGGCCAATCTCTTTTTGTCTCTGGATCGATTTTGGCGGTTGATGGAGGACTGGATACCCCAGCGTATCCGGCGCCGAGCCGTGAAGAAGGCGGAGGCGTGGTTTACAGCGCGAATCAATGGGGAGGATGGCCTGAATGGCATTTTTCCGGCCATGGTGAATGCCCACGAGGCGTTGGAGCTGCTCGGTTATTCGTCCGACCATGTCTATCGCCAGCAAACGGGGGCAGCCCTGCGCAAATTGGTGGTGGAGCGAGCGACCGACGCTTACTGTCAGCCCTGTGTGTCTCCGGTCTGGGACACTTGCCTCGCGCTCCATGCGCTGCTGGAGCAGGATGGCGAGGTGTCTCCGGCGGTACAAAGCGGTATCCAGTGGCTCAAGGACCGGCAGATTGGTGCCGAACCCGGCGACTGGCGGGAGCAGCGGCCCAATTTGGCGGGCGGCGGTTGGGCCTTTCAATATGCTAACCCTTATTATCCGGATCTGGATGACACGGCAGCGGTAGGTTGGGCACTGGCGCGGGCTGGGCGCGCAGAAGATCGCGACAGTATCGAAAGGGCGGCGAACTGGTTGGCCGGTATGCAATCCAGAAACGGCGGATTCGGGGCTTATGACGTGGATAATACCCACTATTACCTCAACGAAATCCCCTTTGCCGATCACAAGGCCTTGCTGGACCCGCCGACGGCCGATGTCACCGGGCGCGTGGTGGCCTTTCTGGCGCATTTGGCGCGGCCACGGGACCGTGATATTTTGCGGCGTGCCGTGGCTTACCTGTTGCGTGAACAGGAGTCATCCGGGGCCTGGTTGGGGCGCTGGGGGACCAATTACGTCTACGGGACCTGGTCCGTGCTCATGGCATTGGCTGAGCTGGATGATCCTTCCCTGAAGCCCGCTATGGAACGCGCAGCATACTGGTTACGCGCGGTACAGCAGAGCGACGGCGGTTGGGGTGAAAGCAACGATTCCTATGGCGATCCCGGTCTCGCCGGCATGGGCCAGACCTCTACCGCAGCGCAGACGGCCTGGGCATGTCTCGGTCTGATGGCGGCGGGAGATCGGGATAGTGTCGCTTTGCATCGCGGTATAGCTTGGTTGCAGGCACACCAGGAAGGGGATGGGTGCTGGCAGGACCCATTTTTTAACGCACCGGGATTCCCCAAGGTTTTTTACCTGATTTATCACGGCTATAGCCGGTATTTCCCGCTCTGGGCGCTGGCCCGTTACCGGAATTTGGGATGCCTCGCCCGCGATTAGGGGTGGTGGTGGCTCTGGACGCGGAGGCGCGTGTTCTCCATGCTGGCGCGCTGTCGCACGATGCGGTGATAGAGGTAGGTGAGCAGATGTTGCTGTGTGTTTCTGGCATGGGGCCTGAGCGGGCGACGGCCGCGGCGCGTAAGCTGATTGCTGCGGGCACTGATGGGCTGGTTTCCTGGGGCACCGCAGGCGCTCTGCAGCCGGAACGGAAGCCTGGGGATTTGCTGTTGCCGGAAACCGTGTTCTGGTCGGGGCAGACCTGGACGGTGAATCTGGCCTGGCGCGCGACCGTCGCGAAATCACTGACTCTTCCCGTCCACGGTGGGGGTCTGCTCTCGGTGGATACCCCTTGCGGGTCCATGGCCACGAAATCAGCATTTCTGGTGGACTACCCGTCGGCGCAAAGTGTGGATATGGAAAGTGGTGCCATTGCCGCAGCCGCCCATGTGGCAGACCAACCTTTTATCGTCATTCGTAGTGTTGTGGACCCAGCGGATCAGTCGCTGCCGATGGTGGCTACAGGGAGTGTAGATGCTTATGGGCGCCCGCAGGCGCTCAGGTTCATGCGCGGATTATTGCGTCATCCTGCTGAGTTGTCTGCTTTGATACGTTTGGGCGGGCAGATGCAGAAGGCGCTGAACACTTTGCGCGTTGCTGTGCCGGGTATTCAGGCGGGAAGGTTCGCATGAAAGCCTTGCTGACCGGAGCATCGGGTTTCGTCGGCGGTGCGGTGTTACGCCGCTTGCTGGCCGAAGGCCTGGAAGTGCGGGTGCTGCACCGGGCGAGTGCTGATCCGAGCAACTGGGAAGGTCTGAACGTGGAGTTGGCCGTCGGCGACCTTACCGATGGTCCGGCTCTGGACCGCGCCGTAGCCGGCTGTCAGGCGGTTTTTCACGTCGCTGCGGATTATCGGCTCTGGGTGCCCGAACCGCGCGCCATGTACGCCGCCAATGTGGGCGGCAGCGGACGTCTGATACGCGCGGCGCTCAATGCCGGAGTGGAGCGCATCATCTATACCAGTAGTGTCGCCGTGCTCGGTCACTACGCCGATGGCCGTGAAGCGGATGAAGAAGCTCCCTCGCGTTTGGAAGATATGATCGGTCACTATAAGCGCTCCAAATATCTTGCTGAGGAGGCGCTGCGTGCTCTTTGCCAGGATGAAGGCGCGCCCATCGTCATCGTCAACCCCTCTACGCCCATAGGCCCGGCGGATCGCAAGCCGACCCCCACCGGGCGGATGGTGCGCGATGCCGCGGCGGGTCGCCTGCCGGCTTATGTCGATACCGGTCTGAATGTGGTGCATGTAGATGATGTGGCCATGGGCCATTGGCAGGCCTTTGCCGACGGTCAGGTGGGGGAACGCTATATTCTCGGCGGCGACAATCTCCCCCTGGCGGCGATCCTCACCCGAATTGCTGGTCTTACCGGACATCGCTCGCCGTGGCTGCGTATCCCGCGCCGCCTGCTCTATCCCCTGGCCTGGGGGGCGGAGGGCGTGGTGCGGCTACGCGGCAGGGGGACGCCATTGGTGACGACGGACGAGCTGCGTATGGCCGCGCACAAGATGTATTTTTCGTCTGCCAAGGCGGAGCAGGTCTTGCGCTATACCCATCGTCCTGCGGAGGAAGCCTTGCGGGATGCGGTACAATGGTTTGCTGAGCATCACTACTTATAGCGTGCCTGTCGGTCTGACGGTCACCGCTTCGGCGCGCTTATGCTCTGGTGGATAGGTGGCTTTGCGGCGCTGCTCTCTCTGGCCGCCGTAATTTATCTGTTGCTGACGCTCTGGGCGGTCGGACGCTGGCATCCGGTGTTGCCGGAGCGCGATGCTGCTGCCACGGAGGATATCTTGTGTGACTGGCCCGCCGTCAGCGTGCTCAAGCCCCTGCATGGCGATGAGGATAATCTCTACAGCGCTCTGCACAGTTTTTGCGCACAGGACTATCCGGCATTCGAAATTGTTTTTGGCGTGCAGCGCCCGACCGATCCGGCTATCGCCGTAGTGCAACGTCTGCAAGCCGAGTTTCCGGCCTTGTCGCTGTACTGGGTGTGTACAGAAGCGCGTATCGGCAGTAATCCCAAGGTCAACAACCTGGCGGGCATCCTCGCCGCCTGTCGTTATGACACTTTGGTGATCAGTGACGCGGACATTGCCGTCGGCCCCCGTTATCTGCGCCAGATTTGCGCACCCCTGCAAAATAGGGATGTGGGCGTGGTCACCTGCCTCTACCGGGCACGGCCAGCGGCTACCTTCTGGTCGCGGGTATTGGCCAGCCAGGTGAACAGTCTTTTTCTGCCTTCGGTGCTGGTGGCGGCGCGCCTGGGTCCAAATATCTTCTGTGGCGGGGCGACCATGGCCTTGCGTCGCGGGACGCTGGAGGCTTTTGGCGGCTTGCCCAGATTAGCGAACCAACTGGCGGATGATTACTGGCTCGGCGCCTACAGCCGCCAGTTGGGGCAACACACCCTGTTGGCGGATTATGTGGTCGACACCGAGGTTCAAGAGGCCGGTTTCCGGTCATTTTATCAGCATGCCTTGCGCTGGTCGCGCACCACGCGATCGGTACAGCCGCTGGGGCACGCGTTCTCCTTTTTGAGTTATCCGCTGCCGCTGGTACTCCTGCTGGCACCCTGGATGGGCCTGTGGGGCGGGCTGCCTCTGGGTGTGGTTCTCCTCTTGCGCCTCGTGTACCATAGGCAAATTATGCACAAACTCAGTGCAGGCGACTCCTTCGGAGTGGCCCTGCTGGGAGATTTTCTGGGCCTGTGGATTTGGTTTCACGCCCTTTTCGCGCGGCACGTCGCCTGGCGAGGGTCGCAATTTGCCATCGGCGCCGACGGGCGGATGGGTGGCCATGACGGAGCAAAACAATGACGATGAAAACCCTTTTCTTGCAAGCCCCTTCTTTTGAGGGATTCGACGGTGGTGCCGGTTCGCGCTATCAGGCCAAGCGGGAAATTCGCTCTTTCTGGTTCCCCACCTGGCTGGCCCAACCCGCCGCCATGATCCCCGGCAGTCGTTTGCTGGATGCCCCTCCAGGGGATGTCAGTGTTGAAGAAACCCTGCAGGTGGCTGCTGCGTATGATCTCTGCATTATCCACACCAGCACGCCGTCTTTCCCTTCGGATGTGCGCATGGCCGAGTTGCTCAAGGAGCACTACCCCGAGATGCTGATTGGCATGGTCGGCGCCAAGGTGGCCGTAGAGCCGGAAGAATCCCTGCAAGCCTCCACCGCGGTCGATTTTGTCGCCCGCGAAGAGTTTGACTACACCCTCAAGGAAGTGGCGGAAGGGCGACCCCTCAGTGAAGTGGACGGTATCACCTATCGCTCCGGAAATGGTCAGATTGTCCATAATCCTGATCGCACCATGATTGAAGACATGGATGCTTTGCCCTTCGTCTCCGAAGTGTACAAGCGCGATCTGCACATTGAAGACTATTTCATTGGCTATCTGAAGCACCCCTATATTTCTTTTTACACCGGGCGCGGTTGCCGTTCGCAGTGCACCTTCTGCCTCTGGCCGCAGACTGTCGGCGGACATCGCTATCGCACGCGCAGCGCCGCCAGCGTCATTGACGAGGTGCGCTATATCCAGAAGAACTTTCCGCAGGTCAAGGAAATCTTCTTCGACGACGACACTTTTACGGATGATCGTCCCCGTGCCGAAGAGATCGCCCGCGGTCTCGGCAAGCTCGGTGTGACCTGGTCCTGCAATGCCAAGGCCAATGTGCCTTATGAGACCCTCAAGGTACTGCGTGAAAATGGCCTGCGCCTGTTGCTGGTGGGCTATGAGTCTGGCGACCAGCAGATCCTCAACAACATCAAGAAGGGCCTCAAGGTCGAGGCGGCGCGTAAATTTACCGCCGACTGCCATAAGCTGGGGATCGTGATTCACGGCACCTTCAT
>DAIAVG010000064.1 GCA_027445725.1 Acidithiobacillus sp. | reverse complement strand
CCACTAAAGGTATAATAATCAGTGATGAAATAATATAGGATATGGCGATTGGTATACCAAAGAAAAGCGTAAACGCCTGGGACATTACGGATCCCTCAAGCGCGAAGAATATGAAAGTAAACGAGGCATATATCACGGATGTTATCGTTGACCCAAGATACCCGAAGCCAGCACCGCGGGTCAGAAGATCAACATCCACATTATATTTTGACGAATAGTAGGCTATGGGAATGCCTGTTAGAAATATAATAATTGCAGCCGTAAAAATGCCAAAAAAAGCATTTGTAAAACCATACTGGATGGCAAGCGAACCACCAATGGCAAGATCTGCCATATAGGCAATACTACCCAGCGCCGCCATCGCGACTCCGTATTCTGACCACTTGCGAAATCCAGAAGGTGCGTAACGTAACGAATAATCTTCAAGAACTGGGTTATTTACAAACCCGCTAAATAGTCGCTTGGCTATTTTTTCAGTGCCCCTTCTTACTTCTGCAACCATGATATTTCTCCTTAAATGTCGCTGTTCATCCGGTTGACCACGACCAGCCACAAGACTGGTATATAGGCTCATTGAAATTTATGTATTATGCTTCACCTCATTTTCTTGATTTTTCGCAGGTGTAAAAATGTGATTTATATCCCGCACTTTTACCTATTGTTCGCGTCCGTTAGATGTTACTTTTTTCGAGGCGGGCTTCGTAAAGCATGCTCAGGGTGATCTTGCGCACTTCAAGGCGACTAGCATCGATGTGCGATCTCAGGAGTCGCTGCGCTTCACCGATGCGGCCGCGATGAATTTGTTCGAGAATCGCGGCATGTTCTTCATAGGTCGCGGAAACTCTTTGTGGCTTGGTGAAGTCCAGTCGGCGAATAATGCGCAACCGTTCCATGACGTCGTGATGAATACGCCATATTTCTGGATTTCCCCCTGCCGCCACCAACCCGGCATGGAAATCCTCATCCAGCATCCAGACGGTCTTCGCATTGCTTTCCCGCAAATCCGGCGGACAACACCAGGCCTGCATTAAAGCTCCGATACTTGGCACCTTGTCCTTACGCGACAGACGCTGTAGGGAAGATTCTTCCAGAAGGATTCGCACTTCGTAGATTTGATGGAATTTCTCGAAGTCCAGTGGTCGTACCTGCCAACCCATTCTGGGCAAGACGCTTACGTATCCTTCACGCTGTAGGCGGAAGAGCGCTTCACGTACCGGAGTGCGGCTCACCTCCATGCGTGCGGCAATCTCGTTTTCGCTGAAATGATCGCCCGGCAGCAGGCGGAAATTGAATAGATCCTCTTTTAACCGTCGGTAGGTGTCCTCCGCACGGTTCAGCGGGACCAGTGCGTCGCTTTCTGTGGCGTAGTTATGCATAGCCTCATTACTCCTCAGTATCGATAACCAGTAGTGGCATACCATGGCTCACCAAATCTCCCGTCTTGTACTGCAGACGGGTAATCTTGCCGGCACAAGGCGCACTGATAGTGAATTCCATCTTCATGGCTTCCAGAATTACCAGCGGTTCGCCAGACTGAATCGATTGCCCTGGCTCTACCAGAAATTTCCAGACACTACTGGTCATATCCGCACAAACCGTGATTTCATGTTCTTGGAGGCCCATGTCTTGTTCCATAGACGCCAGCACCGCTGCCTCGGGGCTACGTTCTTCCTCTGACCACAGAGTGATTTCCTGTGCGTAGGCATCGTCCTGACGTGACTGGAAGGCGGCGATGGCCTCTGCGTTTTCTTCCAGGAATCGTTCATACTCGCCCAGGTCGAAGACCGTCTCCTCCATGCGGATCTCATGGCGACCGCAGCGAAACGCATCCCGAAGTTGTGTCAGGGTTTCCTCGCTGACCGGATAGAAGCGAACCTGATCAAAGAAGCGCAACAACCAGGGCTTGCCATTCATGAATTGCGGGTTGCGCAGGTAAGTGTTCCAGATGGGTAGGGTACGACCAACGAGTTGGTACCCGCCGGGGGAGTCCATACCGTAGATACACATATACACCCCGCCGATACCGACAGTGCCCTCGGCGGTAAAAGTGCGCGCGGGGTTGTATTTGGAAGTGCGCAAACGATGACGCGGATCGACCGGTACCGCGCAGGGCGCTCCCAGGTAGACGTCTCCCAGACCTAGCACCAGATAGGAAGCGTCGTAGATGGTGTCGATCACTTCCTGAACGGACTCCAGCCCATTGATACGGCGAATGAACTCGGCATTGCGCGGCAGCCAGGGTGCGGTATCGCGCACCGACTGGCGGTAGCGACTGACCGCGTCCAGAGTCGCGCTATCCTCGAAGGTGAGGGGAAGATGAACGACGCGTCCCCGCACTTGCATACGCTGGATTGGTGGAAGCCCGTCCTCGATCTCTCGTAACACGGCGAGCAGGCGCGCTTGATCAATGGTGCGGCTGTCATAACGCACCTGCAACGAACGCACGCCGGGTGAGAGTTCCTCAATGCCCGGTTTGGCGCGCGCTTTCAGAGCCTCCATCAATGCATGCACACGAAAACGCGCGCGCAGATCCAGAACGTTATCCCCATATTCGAGCAAGACATAACTGTCCCCAGCCTGACGATAGGTGACCCCGGGCAATCCCGACTGGGCAGGACGCAAATCCAGTACCGGTTCCCCCTGTAGACAGGCCGGAGGCTGATTCAGACAAAGACCAGGCAGTGGAGTCAAGGTCTGGATGGCGCCATCCCGAAGCATTTCCAACTGACGGGCGGTGGCGAAATCCAGGGGCACAAAGCGCACCCAGTCACCTGGCTTGACTTGTCCCATTTTCCACAGCTCAGCCTTGGCGATGGTGGCGGGACAGACAAAACCACCGAGACTGGGGCCGTCCTTACCCAGAATCACCGGCATATCGCCGGTGAAGTTGATGGCGCCGATGGCATACTCGGTATCGTGGATATTGGATGGGTGCAACCCCGCTTCGCCGCCATCCGACCTGGCCCATACCGGACGGGGACCCATCAGACGGATACCGAGACGATTGGAGTTGTAATGCACCTCCCAGTCGGTGGAGAAAAACCGGTTGATGAATTCGGGAGAAAAGAAATCGGGCGCGCCATGGGGACCATAGAGCACACCGATAGTCCAGTGTTGCGCGTATTGGGGAATCATCGACACAGGCACTTCAAGCATCGCGACCGCAGATACAGCTGTTCCCAGTGGCAGCATGTCGCCGGTGCGGATCGGCCGCCCGCCGTGTCCGCCAAACTGTCCGAGGGCAAAGGTGCTGCGGCTACCGAGATAAACCGGCACATCAAAACCTCCGGCAACGGCCAGATAAGCACGGCAACCCGCCTCCACCCGCCCCATGTCGAGCACCTGTCCGGTGCGCACCAAGATGGTGCGCCAACCTTCTACAGGCTGACCATCCAGGGTGGCCCTGAGTGGAGCACCGGTCAGAGTGATATGGGTCTCAACGTGAAAACGGATCCTCACGCCGACAAGGGTACATTCGAGTCCTGCCGCGCCCTTTGGGTTGCCAACCAGACGATTGGCAAGATCAAAGGCGTAGTCATCCATGGGTCCGGAAGGTGGCACACCGATATGCCAATAGCCGACCCTGCCGGGATTGTCCTGGATGGTACTGTAGGTGCCACCGTCCAATACCTCGGCCACCCGGGGGTGATACTGGAAGTCGCTCAATGCAGTTGTGGATAACCGGGCATCGACAAACAATGATGCGCGGGAGATCTGGCGCAAGTAGCCGAGGTTACTGACGATTCCGCCGATGCGGGTCTGATCCAGGGCGCGTTGCAATTTTCCCAATGCCTGCGCACGGTCCTCGCCATGCACGATGAGCTTGGCGATCATCGGATCGTAGAAGCTGGAGACCTCAGTGCCCCCTTCGACATAGCTATCGACTCGCACATCTTCGGGGAAATGGACCTCTGTGAGCAAACCGGGCGATGGCTGGAAGTCCTTGAGGGGGTCCTCCGCATAGATACGGGCCTCAATGGCTACTCCCCGCGATTCCGGACGCCGGGAGAGTTCTGGCGGGTTGCCTGCCGCTGTGCGCAACATCCATTCTACCAGATCGATACCAGTGACCATCTCGGTGATCGGATGCTCGACCTGTAGTCGGGTGTTTACCTCCAGGAAATAGAAAGCGTCACGCTCCGCTTCGTACATGAATTCAATCGTTCCGGCATTACGATAGGATACCGTCCTCCCCAGACGTTCGGCCGCAGTGAACAACGCTTCTCGCGTTGCCGGAGGCATATTCGGTGCCGGAGTTTCCTCGATCACCTTCTGGTTGCGCCTTTGCAGGGAGCAGTCGCGCTCGCCCAAGGCCAGCACTCGGCCTTGGCCGTCACCGAAAATTTGCACCTCCACATGCCGCGCACGGGCGACGAAACGCTCCAAAAATACCCCGGAGTTGGCAAAGAAGCTTTGCCCCAGCCGTTGCACCGAAGCGAAGGCCTGACGCAGTTCCGCTTCGTCATTGCAGCGGGTCAGGCCGATACCCCCACCACCAGCCGTGCTCTTGAGCATGACCGGATACCCAATACGCGCAGCTTCGGCGCAAGCCTGATCCACATCGATCAATAGCCCGGTTCCCGGTGCGAGCGGAACGCCGGCTTCGATGGCAAGTGCGCGGGCCGTATGCTTGAGGCCAAACTGACGAATCTGTTCAGGAGTCGGGCCGACAAAGGCGATACCGGCCTGTTCGCAGTTTTCCGCGAAGTCCGCGTTTTCGCTCAGAAACCCGTAGCCGGGGATAACCGCATCGACGCCGGTCTGTACGGCGATCCCGAGAATCCGTTCTGCCTGGAGATAGCTTTCCGCAGCGCTATGGCCACCCAGTCCTACCGACTCATCAGCATCCAACACATGCCGCGCGTGGCGATCAGGTTCTGAATAGATGGCGACGCTCGCGATACCCAATCGGCGCAAACTGCGCTGAATGCGCACTGCGATCTCGCCCCTATTGGCGATCAAGACCTTGCGAAAGGTATCAGCCATGGTCCTTTTCCTTTGGATCGCTGGCAAGGCTAGCCAGATAGGCACGCCAGCCGCCCAGACGGGTGATGTCGCGGGCGCCCTTTTCAGCCAGCCCCTCACAGATAAAGCCTTTCACCGCACGACCATCACGGAGAATCATCGTGCCGATGCCCAGCGGAGCATGAACCTCGCGCATCAATCCGCCCAGCGCCATCTCGCTCATAGACCACAGTTCGACCTCGATACCCTCGTCGCAAACGTCCATGTCGGTGCGGATCAATCCCGGTTTTGGCGGCACGGTATCGGCGAGTGCCAAGAGCCGATAGTGCGATGCGGTACGGGTGGTCTCCAGATAGCTGGCCCCACGGCTGGTGAGCTGGTGATTGAGGGGTTGACCGCGCAGGTGGGCGCCGACCACTGCCACCATAATGCCTGTGGGCTGAGGATTATGAATACGGGGCGCCGGCGCCATGTGGTCGCATACCCCCAGCTTCCAGGGCATGATCAACTGCCAACGGGTAGCAAAGGCCAGCAACGCCGCGTCCCGAAAGGCGGGCGCGATGACGGTGACACCAAAGGGCAAGCCATCGGCGCGCAGACCGGCAGGTAGAGCGAGTGCGCAGAGATCGGCGAGATTGACGAAATTGGTATAACGCCCCAACTGCGCATTCTTTCCAACCGGATCGGCCTCAACTTCGGCAATGGTTGGTAAAGTCGGCGCTGTAGGCACCAACAGTACGTCCACCTGTGAGAAAATGGCTTCAATCTGTGGCAACAGGGCTTGGCGTTGATACTGTGCCCGAAAAGTATCGACCGCCGTGAATCGCTCACCGTCACGAATGATTCCTTCCACGACAGGATTTGCTACTCCTGTGTGCTGCGCAAAAAAATCTCCAACCGCAGCAGTGCGTTCCGCCACCCATGGACCGGAGTACAGCAGGGAGGCCAGTTCATAAAGAGGGCTAAAATCCACTGGAAGGAGCTTCAGGCCAGCCGCTTTGGCTTGTGCAATGGCCTGGGACCATGCCTCGGCCTGAAGTTGATCGCCATACCATTCGGTGCCGTCCGGGATACCAAGAACGGTCGGGCTCAAAACTGGGATAGAAGGCGTCGGCCGTGACCAGATATCGCGCAGATCGTGCCCGGTGACAAGATTTAAAACATGATGGGCATCATCAACGGTCAGGGCCAGGATGCCTACGCAATCCAGGGATGCACACGCCGGCACGATGCCTCTCGTACTAATGCGTCCACGTGTGGGTTTCACCCCAATGATATTATTGAAACCAGCCGGAACCCGACCTGACCCGGCCGTATCCGTGCCAATGGCAAAAGGCACCCAACCTTTGGCGACAGCAACAGCCGAGCCTGAACTCGAACCGCCTGATACGTACCTCTGGTCAAAGGCGTTTGGCACCGCGCCCCAAGGCGATCGGGTGCCTACCAGCCCTGTCGCGAACTGGTCCAGATTGGTCTTGCCAATCATGATAGCTCCGGCAGCCCGTAGCTGTTCGACCACACCCGCATCTGCGTCCGCCTCGTACGCAAACTCACGGCAAGCGGCGGTGGTAGGCCAGCCGCCCACATCAATGTTGTCCTTGACGGCGAACGGCACGCCACGCAACGGCACATCAATCGGCAAGGCACGAACGCGGGTGATTTCCATATCCAGCATTTCGCTACTGATCAGGCTGATCCAAACTGGATCCGAAGGATTTAGTCCAGCAACATGCCGCCGGAGCTGTGTGGCACCCTCATTAAAGTCCCTATCGAAGGTTTCACGCCAGTCCGTTAGAGTCAGGCAGGTTTTGGTATGGTTAGGCATCTAGTATTCCTTCTGGTATACAAGAAGGAATGCAGGCAAGGCGCATGCCAGAGCAGATTATCGTATTTCAACAGTGCAGCCACCGTGCCTATTTGTCACTCAATATACTGATAATAAAAGAAAATAATTCACAAATAGCTATTTTGTATGGTGGCTTCTGATGAAGAGACTGCAATTCTGCAATCCTCCTTCGGAGTGGCTAATGCACTATTTTAGTGAGGTGCGCACCACTACGATGCATGCATGGTTACATGTGTGATGAATTTGTTTCAGACTCGCAAGATACGCCGCTCACTTACCGATTACCGGCTAACCCTTTTTCTCTCTGAGGTTAGCCCTGGGTTAGCCCGAAAAACGAAGGCACCTGGAAAATTACTCCAAGTGCCTGCTTTATATGGTGCTGGCGAGAGGAATCGAACCCCCGACCCACTGATTACAAATCAGTAGCTCTACCGACTGAGCTACGCCAGCAAGACGCGCAGTTTAACGCGAGGCGGGCGGTATTTTCAAATCTGGCGGGGCCTGATGGTGGCGGTGCAGCCCGATCCAGAGCAGCGCACCCGGCAGGCTGGTCAGCACGACGGTGAAGCCCAGCAAAAGTGAGAGCGCCAGGGCCTGATCATGCCCCATGTGCAGGTAAGACAGATAAAACACCATCAGCCCCTCACGCAGCCCCCAGCCCGCAAAAGAGATGGGCAAGGCCAGAAAAAGGCTGATCACCGGCCAGACCACCCAGACCGCCACGGCGTCGGGGGCTTCGCCCAGGGCACGGGCGAGCAGCCAGAAAGTCAGGATCGAAAAAAATTGCACCACAAAGGAGAGTACAATGGTTCCGGAGAGGGCCAGGCGATGACGCAGCAGTGCGCCCATGCCGAGACGAATGTCGTGCAGCTTTTCACCCAGTTTACCCGCAAACTTTTCCAGAAAGTTGAGCAATGGGCTCAGA
>DAIAVG010000063.1 GCA_027445725.1 Acidithiobacillus sp. | reverse complement strand
GACGCCAAAATGACTACGGCGCTTCTCGATCGGCTGACCCATCACTGCGACATTCTGGAGACCGGAAACGATTCTTACCGGTTCAAAAAACGCCGTAGCCACCCCCTCTAACCCTGGTCAAAATTAGACGCTGTTACCTGGTCATTTTTAAACGCTGTTTGACAAACGCTCAAGCCATTCCTGGCGCGCGGCCAGATAGTCGGGATTACTCGACATGAAAAAACCCTCTCAGATGGAATTCTGAGAGGGTATAGATCAAGGGTTGGGGGGATAATCCGTAAGAGCTTGCTCAGTCCAGAAGGCTTATCTGCGCCTGAAATACTGGCGGGAGGCGGGTGGGTGAGGGCGCCTTGATTCGCGTGCGCTACTGCACGAGACGCCAGGAGCTGCCATCGTGACTGATGTACAATAATGTCTCTTGGGATGCGCAGATGACTCGTACATTTGCTCTAGGCAGCAGCTATCACTTCAACCGATACCTTGGATACCTTGTAACGCGTTACGCTTCCACCGACAGCACGGGCTGGGGCAAAAAGCGCCATATTTATTCCGTCGCTGACGGAACTACGATAGACAACCCCGTCGAACCCACTCTTCTTGATAAATTCGCACAGATACTGGCTTGGAATGTAATCAATCGCAGCCCCCGCAGGTTGAACAGGCCTCGTAAGCTCCTCGCCCAGGCGTTCAAGAAAAGGCAAGTCAGCGCGCAATTGCGCAATAGCACTCGCATCAGTCAGAATAAAAGGTGAAACAAGTTTCCGCGGATTGCGCAAATCCACAGCCTTGATTGCAGGGATCGTAAAATCCGCGACACAGGCAACCTCCCCTGTATGCGGCCTAATCTCAGCTGTAGCCGTATCAGGGCTCGACCCAAGATAGAGATACGGGATACCCGCTGGATTCGCCCTGCCGTGTGAAGCTCGCCGCCTTGGTGGCGCCCCCATATTTTCGATTGTGAATACCTCTTCTTCTGAGCAGATCCGTGCACGATACCATCGGGTTGGCAAGTCCTTTGCCAATAGCATATCCAACAGATCACGAAGACGATCAAAGTCAATGGCCACATCGAGAAACCATCGATTCGTGTACATTAGCTGATTCCGCAATGTGTCCCATTTCGAGATGCCATCACTATCAGAATTCGGCGTTGGGATAAAGGCGTGCCGCACGATCTCCCCATTATTTAGAATTTCTGCGAGCAACTCCTTGGCATGGGCGGTATCCATAAGAGGATGGCTAAATAGCTCCCAATCTTCCTTCATCCACTCAACCAAAAATTTACCATTCTCATTCCGCTCGTAGGCATTGACCAGCAGCTCGAAATAGTTGGTAAGACTGCCAGGCTCGACAAGTTGAGTATTGGTCATTCCGCAAAAACTACAAGCCCCGGAGACAGGATTAAGAGAAGGAAATATCTCTTCCATCAGAGCGCGGTCGCCGAAACAGTTTGGGCAGCAAAAACGTTTTGCCATATTCCTCACCAAAGGTAGTGAGCAAGCGTCTCGATGTGATGTTTCATCGAGAGCTTTTTGACATAGCCCAAGCCTGGAAAATGACCTTTGTCATGAAGGTCACGAAATTCTTTGATCGCTTCAGTCTCAAGAATATGCGAGTTTCCACTGTCCAGTTTTTCGATCAGTTTTGTTAGGGCCTGGGCAAATTTTCCGGCTGGATTTGTTGGCGTGTCCCTTGTATCCGAAACAAAGTGGTAAATGTACATGACATCGTCCTTGTCTGGATCGATGAAGGTCACGTGGATCGCAACAGCATAGGCCGGACCCCCACCTTCACTGTAGACGTCGCCCACCACAAGAAAGTCTCCGAAACCCGCCATACCGTGATCACGATAGGTAACATGAAGATCGGAGAACTCCTCCACCTCCGGATAATCGGCATTACGTTGCCGATTGAAACCGTCGCGCACAAGAATACGTGTGCTCTGGTCAAAATGTTTCCGGTAGAGCAGTTTCGCATAATTTTCGACAAAGACGTTGGTAAGATCGGGCATAATCTTCCCCAGTTCAGACGCTAGCGCCTTTGGTGCGGTGAAGCCCGCGTGCACCAGAACAGCGTGATGCCTGGCATGCTGCCTGTAGCAGGCCATCACTTCATCGACTGTCATATCACTTCGCAACAGTATGCCGGCAGCGATATGGCCACTGTCGGAAAAGTCTTTTTTGAGGAGGTCAGTGATGTCCGTGCCATCTTCCTGATGATCGCCATGATAGGGATTCACAATAACAATTGCACGCCCTTCGGCACTGGAAACTGCCAGCAGGGTTTTCTTGAGGCCACCAAGCGACTCTCGCACGGGCTCAATCACAGGAACGAAATTATTTTCTGCAAGCAGTCGTGCCGTCTCGCGGATTGTGATGAGCTCAAACTGTTTTCCGCGGAAATAGGGGTAGTACACGTTAATCAGCTCCAAGTCATGGCTGTATGCAGAGGTGTTGTCACGGCTTCGATCAGTCTCGAATGATCAGAACGGCGCAGCGATATCGACAAGGCAGCCGCTTGCAAGGACATAGGCAGGCGCTCGACAAAGTCACCGAGTGATGCGAGATCGCGTGTCCGTTTAAGCGTTCGCACCATCTCCGCATGCAGCATGATAGGGTCCAGCGTTGCGAAGATATCTCGCATTGCTGCGTGCATCTGCGTGTTGGGAACCTTCGGCACCGTCACCTTCAGCGCTCGCAAAATTGCGACGCTTTCAGCCATGCGTAACGAATCAAAGACAGTTACTGGACAAATTCGCGCCGGACAGTCTACCGCTTCGCGCACCGTCGTGATCTGATAGCGCTTGGAAAGGCACATCACCCCTATATCGTCTGGAACCATTTCTAGTACGCCTTCGATATGGCCTTCGCTCGCGATCACGTTCACTTTGGCAAAAACGCGCTTGTAATTCTCGATCTGATTGGCGAGCCGCGCAAGCGAATCCCGCTCCGACTTGATTTCATAGACGGTTGCAGTGCCATTCAGGATGACGAGATCAGCTTTGCTGCTGCCGGCTCGAAACTCATTGAGCATCGAGGCTGTGCGGAGTGAGTGTGTTCCCATCAACACTTTCTGGCTGATCGCTGCTCGATAGATATATTCGTCGCGGTGCCCCGCGACCTTCAAAATCTCGAATGCGGAGTCGAAGGTCTCGCCGACAGTCGCGTGCGGGCCTCCATGATCGATCAGATTGGTTTGTCCAAGCAGCCGACGGAACAAGCCGGATCGGCCTTTCTTCGCCATCTCACGGAAAATGGCGGCGGAAAACAGCCGAGTCAAAGCAGACAGTTGCGTTGCGCTGTAGATATTCATTCCCACACTTGAACCTTCCTGGGTTTTGCTGAGCCTGTTCGGTTAAAGTATGACGGCCCCGTCGACAGGGTTGCCGCATTGGCCTTAGTAGTTTGCCTCAACTTCGGCCAACGGGACATAGCCCATAGATTGGCGCAGTTATTTATGGTTGAACCTAGCAAACCATTTACGGTATCCAGCTTTGCGAGCATCCTATATCCTCATTATTTCAAGCGTCTGCTGATCGTCTAGTCTCGACCTCCAGCCACCGGCCCTGTCTCTAGCGCGAGCCGCAACTAGCCCGACCTGCTTGCGACCCAGCAAGCAGTCACCTTCGGTCCGTCGCTCAGCGCCCCCGACCAGAGAACACCGCTATCGGATAGGCTCCAGACTGACTGCCGCTGGTAAAGCCCATGCTCGGTGTGTAGCTCACCAGACGTTTGCCCGCCGATATCTGTTGTAGCGTACCCGCTTGTCCGTTACTACACGTCCACCCAAGTTCTGTGGCCTGACTGCGCACCCCCTGTGGAGTCGGCCCAAGACCCGCCTGAACCGGCCCCGTGCACACCACGACGCCTGCCAGTGCAGGAACCGACATCAGAATACAAATCCCGAGAATCAGTGCATACAACAAAGGATTTTTCATGGAAGTCTCTCCAGGGGGCAACAAGGTGGCAGGTATTATGCGCCTCACCAATGGCACAGGCCCACTCAGCACCGTACCACCGCCAATGGTCCATTCGGGCATGGGCAGATGTGGCGATAGAGAGTCTATAGCCAACATGGCCTTGTCAAAAAGGGGTTCCCAGGAATCCATCAGGCAGCCCAGACATCCAGCGGAAAATGAAAGCCCGCAGGGAATCCGGGGCGAACGTACTGATCCAGGGCGGCAAGTGCCTGTTTCACTGGTATGTGGCGCCCCTGCAAAAAGCCAAGCTGCGCACCGAGATCACACTCATAAAAGAACGCCTGCAACCCCATGGTGTCCACTAGAGACATAACCCCCGCAGGGCTGTCGCGCAACCAAGCCTCAAGATCATCACCCGTCACCATAATGTGGCGTGGAGCGTTGATCGTGGTCAATACCATCCAGTCGTTATTCTGCTTCAACATGCTTGCAAACCACCGTAACACACCGTTAGACCGTCAATAATAAGGATTCCGGCTCCTATCACCTCTCACCAGCGGCAAAGGCCCACAAAATCCTGAACCAGCCAGGTCCAGCGAGCCTGGTCGGGGTCCCGTGCGATGTGCGCCTGCCAGTTGGCCAGAAACAACGCAGGCTCCGCGTGGACATGCATCACAACAGCCACGATCACGACAATTGCAGGCGCAGCAAAAAGAAGAAGGACAATGGACGAGAGCACCCGTCTACCATGGTAATAAAGCCAGCCGCAGAGCAGCAAGGACAGCAGCGGACTCAGAGCAAGCAGCACGGGAATGAAGGCCACAGAGCCAAGCGTGAACAGCAGGTCCAAAAGCCCCAGAGTATGCCCACTAAATGATGCACCGGAAGATGATATGCGGTGTGAATTTCTCTGCTGACTATCCCACCACTCGCGATCTCTCTGCTCGGAATAACTCCGGCTACTCGCCTCTCTTCGAGCGCGGTCTGCCTGATCATCCTTGGGGTTGCGCCACTCCCAATCGCTTCTCGGTATAGATGACATTGCCGCCCCCCTTGCCAGAACCCAAATGACACCATCGCCGTGGTATACCACTAGCATTCCTTCACGATGTCAAGGACAAGCACGCAATACCCTTAGTTAAAGTCACTCCCGTGTTCTGTGCTTATCCCTGAGCCTTTAATTGGCATATCCTTTCCTCCAATTGCCACATCTTCGGCATGGTGTACGGGCTGCATAACCTTATCGAGCGCATAATTATGTAGCTTATCCT
Organism: Acidithiobacillus sp.; assembly: GCA_027445725.1. The sequence continues at coordinate 2,603 of DAIAVG010000063.1, read as the reverse complement.
TTATGGTGGGTGACTCTGGCGCGGACGGGGTCAGACTGGACGAACCACCAGGGGCACCGCCACTAGGCGCACTTGCAGGTGCGCTGGCAACCGGAGTGCTCCCCTGTCCACCACCAGAAGGGGCGCTGACTGGAGCCGGAGCCGGGACGGCATTGGTCGGCACATCGGAACCGGACTCGCTCGCGCTCGATCCGGTGTCACCCTGCCCGCCTGTACCGGATGCCGGGGCATTGGATTCGGGAGCAGGCGCTTGTACGCCCTTGGCCGCTTGAGGCGTTCCGCCACCACTAGCCCCGCCACTGGCGGGCGCACTCGGAGCCGGTACAGCATTGCCCGTACCGACTCCCGATCCAGCACCACCGCCTGCCGACATAGCCCCCGCTTCTGGGGCGGCAACGCCTGCCGCTGCCCCTCCCCCACCACTGGCACCTGCAGCACCTGCAAGACTGCCACCGGCCCCGGCAGTGCCGCCAGCACCACCGCCAGCACCCGCTGCTGCGGATAATCCACCTCCCGCAAGCCCGCCAGCCAGTCCGCCCGCCAGGGCCACCCCGCCCGCTCCTGCCGCCACCGTTCCACCGGCGATCATTCCACCTTCCTTGGCCAGTTCTCCGCCAGAAAAGGAGGATTGACCGCTCAACAAGCTGCTGGCTATGCTGGATGCCTTGCGCGGAAGCAGCGCAATGACGGCACCCAATATAAGCACCTCAAAGCCCGCCTGCAGGGGATTGGTGACATTCTCCAGTGTCGTTTGAATAATGGGTGCGAGGCTATAAGTCACCAGAAACGCCAGTGCAGTCAATATAAAAAGTCGTACACCCACATTCACCGCATAGTCGAAATACGTGCCTACATATTTGGATGTCCAGCGTAAACCGCCGCCGGCCAGCATGATCACGCCGAGAGCTATGACGAGATAGCTCTCGATTTCAACCATCAAGAACTCCAGCGCCATGACCAGAATACCAAGACCCGCCAACAAGCCAATGATTCCGCACAAAAGCGTATTCACCAGGAGCGCTACCGGGTTGCTGTTGGCAACGGTCTTGGCCGCAGAAGAGAAAGCCCCAGAGAAGTTTCCACTGAAAATATCGCTGAGGGTATTGCCCAGGTCGTGAGTAGCTGCGGCAACCGGGGCCAGCGCGATTCCAAGAAACGCCTGAAGCGCTTCTGTCGCTATCTTCCCAGGCGTTACAGCCGTCACTCCCAGAGCGGATGCGCCACCAGCCAAGCCGTTAATAATCGCCGGAATCCAGGTGCCGGAATTGTCCAGCACCGTCAGAAAAAAGCCCAGTGTGACGACCTTCTTGATGATGCCGGAAAAAAGATCTTCATGCCCGCGCTTTTGCAGGACATGATTCAGAAAAAGGACGGAAACCTCAACGGCAGCCAATGCGTAAAAGAGTGACGTGGCCGCCGTCTGCATGATGCTTTGCCAAGGAAGTATCTTGCCGCTCAGTGCGCTTTGCACCTGAAACAGATCCCCTGTCCCCGCCGCAAATGAAACGGCAGGTACCACACACAAAAGCATCCCTACGACCCATGAAAATCTTTGGAGTCTACGCATTGGATATTTTCCTTACGGCAGCAAAGCCGGGTTGTTTGTGCCGCCAGAGAAAATGGCAGCCGCACCTTCATCTGACTGCACAGTTTTTGCTGTTTGACAGTTCTTTTCTTCGCTGTCCGACAGCTTTTCCGCCTTCCCGCAAAAGGCAATTTCCTTTTTAAGCGCCGCCTTGTGCGTCCGATAATAGTGTTCGGTGTACACGGGTTGGTGTGCGCAACCAGCCAGCATGGCACCCAACATGGCAAGCAATAGCATTTTTTTCATCTCTCTTATCTCCTGGTAAGCCATGCGGCCCATGCCGCTCAGATGTCGGGTATAGATCGGCAGCGGGTCAGGCGACAGAATTACGGCAAAAGACTGGGATTATTCGTGCCGCCGGAGAAGAGACTATTCGCAGCCTCCTGCGAAGACACATTCTTCTGTGCCTTCTCCTGCCGCTGATACGCCAGTACTGCGTCCTGACCAGCCATGGTGATCTGCTCCAGTTGCTGGATCGACTTGGTGGTCACGTTGGCCGCAGCCACTGCGGCAGCCGCCACCTGTTCCCGGCCCTGGGCGGTTTGCGCTGCATTCTGAATTGTCTGCATGGACGAGTCCTGAGTGGCGAAGTTTGCCGCCGCCAAGTGCTGGGACTGCAAGGCGTCCTCCATGTCGGTGTTGGTCGTCTGGTTCCAGTTGGCGTATACAGAGGACAGGTTCTGGATCGAGTTGCCGGCGCCCTGATATTCCTGGGCCAGTTGAGACCCGATGTTCTGGCCAGCGTAACCCAACGCCTGCGCTTGACTATAAATGGACGAGAGCTTCTGGATGGAACCCACCAGCGGATTCCAGATCTGTGCGAACGTGGCCGCCGGCATATTCAGAGTGTTGGTCACCATGTTCTGGTAACGCTCAATGTCATTGGCGTACATACTGATCTGTGTCGTCACTTCCTGCGCCTGTTTGGCCAGCTGCTCGATCGCCGTTCCTTCCTGCACGATCTGCTCAGGAAAGGTGGCCCCAGCCACTTCACTGACGGCAAACGCTGGCAACGGCA
>DAIAVG010000062.1 GCA_027445725.1 Acidithiobacillus sp. | reverse complement strand
ACCACCCGCCACACCCACGCTGCCGATGAACGGCATGAAATTCTGCTGAATAAAGTTGCTGATCGCTCCGAAGGGGCCACCAGAGGCTGCCATCGCTGTCGCCGTGCCCAGTAGCGTCATCCCAACACCCACCAGGACCTGCGCCTTGCGGCTAGGGACAGGGTGATCCTTGTACTGCATATCGTTTATCTGAGTCATGTTGCTATTCCTCTTGCAAGAAGATCGTCCCGCTACGTCCAACGTGCCGGGCGGGACTACCCCGGCACACCATCAGCCGCATTGGCTAATGCGGTATAGCCAACCCAAAAGCCGATCGGCAGGGGGTCCTGCCCGGCAGGGTCTATACCCGGCCAGAGATCAAAGCCCCAATCCCACCTCCAGACCGAGGTGAATGCCCAGATCCTTCAGGGTTTGTTCCGGCGGTTCGCATCCCAGGTGCAGTTGCATTGGCACCCCATGCGGGGCAGGGGCCTCGCGGATGGCCCTGTCAGGCGAAGAATGCTGTTAGTTAGAACTGACGAATTATGTTATCAATGGTTGCATGTACTGTGCTTCTTCCAGATTGGTAGCGGGGTTAGTCGATGGAATTGGGTAAAGCTGAGCGTATCTTGATTCTGGCAAAAACTTACCCTTCCCTTCGAATTCGCTGCCGTTGTCCGAGAGCGCGAGCTGTGGGTTTGTGGGCAGCAGGCTGAAGGTCGCTTGCAGCGCGGCGCGGGTGTGTTTGCTGGTATGGCCCACGCGAAGGCCAAGGCGCTTTGCGGGTCGATGAAGGAGACGATATATCGGCGCATGCCATCGCGGAGGCGTTCGATCGTGTCCACCGCCAAGCACTGGAGCGGCTCGGTGCGTGCGCCCTTGGGTTTGCGTGGCTTGTACATCTGCGTTTGCTGGGCATGGCCCTGCCCCGGGTATCAATGCGCGTGGAGCGGTGGCGCATCTCAGCGGGGCGTGGGCGATGATGCGGCCAATGGTCGATTCCGATGGTAGCGCCGGGCCGTGCTGGCCGCACCAAGACGGGAGCAACACGTGCAGCTTGGCCTTACCGATGTTGGGATGCAGGATGCAAAGCAACGCATATCGACGTCGTAGCCGTTTTGTCCGTCCTTGGGCTGACCGGGTGTGGGCACGATGCACCACTCATGCACACCGTATCTTATTATGAGGCTGCTTTATTCCTCGCGCATTGCCTCCAAGCTCCGGCCTTCAGGCCGGGAAGGAGTGCAAGGAAGCACGATGACCCCGCCCCGACATCGCGGAGCTTGGCGTGAAAACACCAAATCAGGTACTTTTAGAGATGATGAAGAAATCAGAACTGGCAATTGATAGTCCACGGAGCAGGAAATGACACGGACCGTTCAAAAGATTAGGCCGGCAGCGCGTCTGCTCAGGACAATTGGACAGGATCTGATCAAGGATGTCTATGCAGCTATCATGGAACTGGTGAAAAACGCCTACGACGCAGATTCCCGAGATGGTGTGGTCAGCTTCGATTATGACGAAGATGCAAAACGGCTGCTGGTAGTAGTTGAGGACCATGGACATGGGATGGATTTTGATACGGTGGTGAACAAGTGGCTGGTGCCGGCTACTGACGATAAACTCAAGAGAAAAAGAAGCGCCAAGGGACGCACTCTGCAGGGCCGCAAGGGTATCGGACGTTTCGCGGCGGCGATTCTCGGTGATCGAATCCTTATGGAAACCACTGCAAGAGGTATAACAACTTCGCTTCTGCTTGACATGGCGGCGCTTGACGAAATCGAATATCTCGACGAGCTGGTGCTAGATATCGCGGAGCAAAAGACCGGAAGTCCGGACGGAACACGCATCGAAATCGAGTCAGATGGGCTGACCGCCGAGCAGGTCCGGGACACTTGGAATCCGCGACAGCTTCACAAACTGTTGGTCGAGCTGCGAAGTCTCATTGCCCCTGAGGAGATCTACAAGGCGGCTGAAGAACAGGGCTACAAGGTTGATCATGATCGTTTCGATATCAAACTCAGTTTTGGGGGCTTCCCTGTTGAGAACTACAACCAGCGGGAAATCCCGATCAGGCCCTATCCGGTTCTGGACCTTTACGATTACAAGATCTCAGGTCGGGTGGATGAAATTGGCAATGCAGTCCTGGAGTTCGAGAACCAGAATGTTCCGAGCCTGCCGCCAGAAACTATCCGGCTCAAGATCCCTGTTGACCGGAATGCCGGCCAGAAATATCCGGGTGAGATCTTTGTGGATTTGAGAGTCTATGACCGGGACCCTGACAGCATCGATAATATCATAAAGCGCGGGCTGAAAGACCCGGATACCGGCGAGTATGTAGGCAAGCAGGAGGCAAGGCGTATTCTCGACGAGCACTATGGGGTCGGGGTCTATAGGGAGCAGTTCCGTATCCGGCCCTATGGCGAGCAGTCATTTGACTGGCTCGATCTGGACAAGAAGAGGGTCCAGAACCCTTCCTACAAAATCGGTCACAACCAGATTATCGGATTTGTTTATGTGAGACCTGAGGAGAGGTCCGGGCTGATGGAAAAGAGTGCCCGGGACGGCTTGGTGGAGAATGGCGCGTATTACGGCTTGGCAAATATCGTTTCCAGCGTCATCAACCAGCTTGAAGGGCGTCGTGTCCGTTACAGGGAAAAGGCCCTGAAAGGTGGCCGGGCACGCAACCTGGAAGAGGAGATGGACCTGCTGTTTGACTTTGACAGCACGAAGAGACGTATCGCCAGCGGACTGGATCAACTCGGCATTCCGAAAGCGCAACAAAAGAACGTTGAGGCGGTTGTTGATGAGGTACTGGAGTCCGAGAAGCAGAAAAAGGCGGAATTCGTAAGAAAAATCCGGGACACGATCGCCGTTTATCAGGGGCAAGCCACTCTGGGGAAAATTACCCATGTGCTTCTGCATGAGGGCCGAAAACATGTCAAATATATCTCAGAAACGGTGCCAAGAGTCGTCACGTGGACTCATGATGCCCTCACAAATTCCGATCAGGAACTAGTGGAGAAAATCCAAGAGCGAGGCAACAAGGTGCTCGCGCATGCAAAAGAAATCTCATTTCTGTTCAAGAAGATCGAACCGCTTGCCAGAACAAGACGCTCACCGAGAAAAGACTTTGATCTCAAGAAAGAGTGGGAGAATGCTTTCGCCATTTTCTCCTCTGAACTAGAAGATGCCAGCATCGAATATCACATCGACAGTAGGGGTCAGACAACAATCGTTTCCGCAAATGAAATGGATCTGATGACCATTTTCTCCAACCTCATTGAAAATAGCGTGTTCTGGCTCAGCCAAATAAAGGAAGAAACAAAGCGGATTGAAGTTGATATTTTTGTTGATGGAGAGAAGCTCGTCGTTGAATACAAAGATAGTGGCCCTGGCTTTCAGGGAGATAACCTGGATCTAATGTTTGAACCTGGCTACAGCATGAAGCCGGGAGGGACGGGTCTCGGGCTTGCTCTGGCGGGCGAGGCAATGAGCCGGATTGGGGGGCGTATCGAGGCCAAGCATTCGGATAAGGGGGCAGTTTTTGAGCTTGTTTTTGAGGGGAAGAGCAATGGCTGAAACGGTAAGGATTCTGGTGGTGGAGGACGATGCAGATCAGTTGGAAGCATACGCCGATGCTGCAAGGGAACAAAGCACCCCACAGCGAACGATAGAATTGACCACCCGAATATCCGCTCAGCAAGCAAAAATAGAACTGCTATCAACCGACTTCGACGGAGCGATAGTTGATCTCAATCTCTCACCCGGCAATCCCTGCGATGCATCAGGAAATGAGGTGCTCCTGGAAATAACTGAGAAGCATCGCTTTCCAGTGTTGGTGGTATCTGGGAATCCTCAGAATCTTGATGGTCAGATTCAGCAGTCAGGTTTCCTTAAGACCTTTGGACGGGAGACGCCAAATCAGCAAATATTTGATTTCCTTATGAACATATACGCTACAGGCATCACGAAAATACTTGGTGGCAGGGGGCTGATTGAGCGGTATCTGGGAGAGATTTTCTGGAAACATATCGCGCATGATTTTGGCAGCTGGAATGCAGGGAACCGAGACTCTGAGAAGACGCTGCTACGCTATACGGTGGCACATCTGTCGGAATACCTGGATTTGCCAAGTGGCGCGGACAATAAATACTACCATGAGGCGGAATTTTACATTGTTCCGCCTATCAGAAAACATATTGCAACTGGAGATATTGTCCACAAAGAGGGTAATCGGTTTATTGTTGTTTCACCAGCCTGTGATGTCGCCGTCAGGGATGAGAATGCTGGCAGGCCAGTCATAAATGCAGAGTCTATTGTTCTAGCACCTATTTTTGACGTTACCAGAGACGTGTTTATCAGTAAAGGTATTCTTAGGGAGGATGATAGCGCAGATGTTCGTAAAAACAAATTGGATGAAATTATAAAAGGAAAAAGAGAAAAATATGTGTTGCTTCCGGAATACGGCTATATATCGGCCGGTGTTGCTGATCTTCAAAATCCTGTTGTTTGGACTCTGGATGACTTCTTGGCAGCGAACAGAATAGCAACCGTGGCCGGAGCATTTCTTAAGGACATTCAGTCTCGATTCGCTGCCTATTATGGTAGGCAAGGCCAACCAGACCTGGATAAGGTGGCTTTGCTTAGAAATTACAAGTCGAGGCTATCGCCTCAAAATTGAAGAGGAGGTTAGGCCGACCTGCTTCGTATAGACCGCAATGTCTTGATTACGCTGTACGCACATAGTCCCGGATTGCCTCTTACTTCGTGTTCCCAGAACCGAAGCACCTCCCATCCGTGGGATTTTAGTAGGGCGTTGACCTCCTTGTCACGTTGCCTGTTTTTCTGGATCTTGTCGCGCCAAAACGCTGCATGGGTTGAGGGCTTCTTGTAGTGCTCTGGGCAGCCGTGCCAGAAACAGCCGTCTACGAATACGGCAAGACGTTCGGTGGGAAAAGCGATGTCCGGTTTGCCGGGCAGTCGGTTTTTGAGGCGATAACGGTATCCCTTGTACCAGAGCGCCTTGCGCAGAAGGATCTCGGGCTTGGTGTCCCTGCCCCGGATTGCGCTCATGCAGCGGCTGCGCTGTTTTTTGGTCAGAACGTCGGCCATTTCGACAAGACCGTCAGTTACTATTGCTCGAGATCGGCTCAAGCCACCGTCTTACCTGTTGCAGACCGCCGATTTTTTGTTTTAGAAGCTTTGCGATGTCTGCGCCGCACAGGATGACGACCGGATGGCCGTCTTCCTTCAGTTCCTTGTATGCCTGGGAAGCCAGATATGAGGTGGTGACCAGGATGCCGAATTGGCGGTGCCGCAGGCGTGAGATGAGCCGGGAAAGTTCTTTGACGCCGACACCTCTGCCATTTGGGTCATAGCACTTTGCCTCAAGGGAAAACTCTACATCAATTGCAGAGAGGCCCCTGCCAATCCGATACAGGCCGGTGGCATCCCGGCCGCCGTCCCTCCAAGGATGAGTAAGATCGACCGCGTGTATAGCCGGCATCATCAGCTTGGCAAGTTCAACGGCGCAGGCTTCAAAGGCGTATGGGTTGTCTTTGAAGGTGCTGTAAACCAGATTGAGGATTGCAGAACCATCTCTGTCGGCCGGGATCTGTTGATCACGGGTTCGTATCTCAACGCTGTGCGGCGCGGCCAGTGGCTTGTAGCGTCGGTGTCGTAGCCAATCCACCCATACCTGCGAAACGTGCTCGGATTGTGCACCATTTCCCTGCTGGATGTCGGACAGCCACATACGGCTGACCGTATTGACATCAAGCACCGTGAACATGGCGCGGTAGTTCTGAAACCGTTCGCCGCAGTGCGCCAGATGGCGACCAAGTCGTCTTCGGGACCCAGGTCGGTGCTGCCCGGGACAGCCAAGCCTAGAAAGCGGACGTCCCGGTACTCTCCGGCCCTTGCGAACAACAGTATCGCAGGGAATTGTCCGGTGATACCCGGGTCGTGCCGTCCCGAGAAGAGGTGCGACAGGATCAGATTGCCTCCTCTCGGGGTGTCATGCAGCATGCGGCCGGGTCTCTTGTTGTCCCCGTAGTAGATGAACAATCCGGTTTCATGGTCCAGGTGGTCTGGCCAGTCGGGGTCATTGAATGCGGTTTTGAACACAACGAGTCGCAGGCTGCTCAACGATGAACGGTCACCGATGTAACGGAAACCACCGCCGCGCGAAACGCCAAGCAGCTCGGGTAGCGGGTCATCACGTGCATCACCGCGCCGTAGGCCGCTATAGATTTTGTCAACAACAAGATCACTGTCTGCGAGACTCATGGTCAGACAGCAGCCACGACGGAATTCTCCATCTCGCTGATCCGCTCCATTCGCCTGAAGATGATTTCCATGACTGGGGAGCAGACCCCATTACCGCAGAGTTTCACCTTGTCCCGGCGTGTACCGTAGGGGAGTTTGTGGGAAGTGCCTGCGCCCATCGCACGCAGCAGCTCGTTTGGCTGGAGCATTCGCAGCATGGGGGTGTGGTTCTTCCAGGTGACCAGCCCGAACCGGTCAAGCGTGGTGACAGTTCTCAGCGGTGCATCCAGTGACTGCCAGCCACCTGCATAGTCGGAGCCATAGTAGACAATCAGAAACGGGATACCCCGGCCCAGTTCATTCATGCCGCGTTCGACGCGCTCAATGGTGGACTTGGCGCGTCCAGTCTTGTAAATCGGGGTAGTTTTGTAAGTTCCGTCTGGATCCAGTATGTCCCGGGCGGTTTTCCGGAACCCGCGGTGGAGAGCAAGCAGATCGGTGCGTGTGGTCCTGCTGCCTTCGCGATCACAGATGAGAAAGAGTCGTTTGCGTGACTGGGGAGTGCCAAAGTCGGCCGCGTCGAGCAAGAGTTGGCTAATGGAGTAGCCAAGTTCTTCGAGGGTGATAAGCAGCTCCTCGTGACGCTCCCATTTTTTCATCCGGTTGACGTTCTCCACCACGACCCAGCGTGGTTTGAACGCCTCGACCCAGGGAATCATGGCGATGGCGGTTTCGCGGCTTTTTTCGCTGCCCGGCTTTGCCCCACGGGCGATGGAATGGGCAGTGCATTCGGGTGAGGTGAGCAAAACGTCGGGAGTGTAATGGCGTGTGAGCCGGAAGGGGTCGATGTTTTCGATCCTGTCCGTGATGATCTCAGCATCAGGAAAGTTTGCTTGGTAGGTCCGGGTGGCAAGATCCCAGGCATCCACGGCAAGGAGTGGTTCGCCGCCGCCACGAACTGCACCGCGTGCGCCAAAGCCGCCGCCACAGAACAGATCAATGAATGTGAGCATGGCCCCTCCCTGGCAGACCCCGATCACGCTTTACAGACTGGTCCACCGGAACCCATAGCCTGGATATGCATGATCTCAGCGCCGCAGTAGTCGCGCACGGCATTGGCCACCATCGAGCGATGACAGAAGTTGTAGTCCGCCTCGAAGCAAAGCAGCGCGCAGTTCGACGAGCGCACCAGCACTGACAACTCGTCGATCGCCGCCGCTTGCGTTTTCAGGTGGTTGAGAAAGCCATCGGTGTAGCGTTTCCAGTTGCCATCTTCACGATAGCGATCCCGCACGGGCTTTGGGCAGCCCAGACCGACCTTGTGGACATATTCCATGCCCGCCAAATTCAGAACGCTGGCCAGAGCCCGCTTGGAGAAGCCTAGCTTACGTGACAGGGGCAACGCACGGATGTCCACCACGGTCTCAACGTCGTGGTCAGTAAGTAGCGATATGAACTTGTTGATGTTTAGCCCTTCGTAACCGATCGTGAAAATCATCATGCTATCGCCCTCCGACTTGCCACTCTACATGAAATAGATATTTCATAGTAGC
>DAIAVG010000061.1 GCA_027445725.1 Acidithiobacillus sp. | reverse complement strand
CTGAGAGCGGGGGTATGACGCTGCAGAGCGAGGCCCTGAACCACGGTGTCCCCCCACCTCCGTTCCCCTATGTACCATCACCATCTCAGCCATGACAGGACATTTATCCGATGAAATACATCCGTAACTCACTGGCTGTGGCCATAGCAACCTGCGTCCTACCCGCCCTGACCCATGCTGGCGACATTCTCAGTCTGGAGCAGCAATCCAATATATCCATGTACTCCGGGCAGGTAAAAATCATCCCTACCAATACCGTGAAACGGGTCGCCGTCGGTAATGGTAAAATACTTAGCGTTACCCTGGTTGACAACAAAGAATTACTTCTTCTGGCTGAAGGATCTGGTGAAACAAATCTACACCTTTGGTATAAAAATGGGGACGAGAGCGCTTCGCGAGTCGTCATCGCACCGAAAGATGTAGGTCGAGCCGCCGAGGAAATATCTACTTTGCTCGGGCATGGCTCTCATATACAGGTCAAGGTTGTCGGCGATAAAGTCATTATTGATGGTAAGAATCTATCGGACGAAACCCTAAACAGAATAGAGAAACTCAAGGCAATTTATTCAAATGTTGTCAACCTCGCAGAAAAAGAACCGATACGAATGGAAAAAGTGGTGCTTCTGGATGTAAAAATATTAAAGATGAAAAATGATTTTTTCCGCAGTCTCGGGGTTAACTGGAACCAGTCAATTTCCGGACCACAAGCTGGTATCGTCGGAGATTTCAGTTCCAATCCATACTTCCGCATGGATGTGCCATCTACAAACGGCACTGGCGGCCCCCTTGCCAATTTTTCCTTCCCCAGTTCAGGGGTGCAAAATCTCCCCCTCAAGGTTGCCCCATTTGCGACCAATTTCGGTATGATCGCCTCAGTGGCTTCCCGCATCAACTACGCACTTCAAAATGGCGATGCGTACGAAATCGCCAATCCCAAACTCAGCGCCAAAAGTGGCAGTAAAGAGCCAGCAGAGTTTCTGGCGGGCGGACAGATTCCCATTCCCCTGGCGATTGGATTTGGGCAAACATCTGTCATTTTTAAGGATTTTGGCATTCGCCTGAAGTTTTCTCCGGTTGCAGATGACAGAAACAATATCAGTCTGAAGATATTCTCCGAGGTAAGTAACATTGACCCAGCATTGAGCGTTGGTGGCGTACCCGGATTTTTTACTACCAGGACTCAAGAGGAAATCAACCTGAAAGATGGTGATACACTGGTAATGTCTGGATTAGTAGATCACAGCATGGCCAATAATAGCAGCAAAATACCCGGGCTTGGAAATATCCCTGTTCTTGGCTACTTATTTAAATCTGAGGATTTCCGTAACAACGAGTCAGATTTGGTTTTTCTCGTTACACCCAAGGTGATCACTGCCGATTCCCTAGAGAATATCAATGCGGAATCCCATGGTCGTTATCTGGAAAACCTATACCAGATGCGCTCTGAAAAAGGGCTGATCCGCTAGGAGAACCGCTATGTTTACCGTTCGTGTGTCACATCCCAAAATCGGCACGCAGGTCATATCACCGAGTGATGGCGTTTGTCTTCTTGGCAAGGCGGAACATGCCCATCTGCGCATGGAGGGCTGGAACGTCGGCAAGGAACACGCGCGGATTTACGCCGAACAAGGTGGTGTTTATATCGAAGGATTAGGGGGGTTCGGTGCAGTGCTGGTCAACGGCGAACGCATGCGAGCCTATGGTCCGGTGGAGGCGCACGACGAAATATTTGTCGCCGGATACCGCCTGCAAATCATGCCGCGCTTTGATAACGTGACGGCATCTGCCGAGGAATCTGGCCACCTTTCCCTTTCGGGTACCAAGCCACCCGGTGGTGCGCCCGCTATTAATAAGCAATCACCATATTGGAACCAGTCGCTGACCGAGGAAGTGAACTGGCCAACCCGTCCCGTTTACGACGCTCACTGGCTGGTATTGGTGCGTGAGGTCCACGAAGCCGTGCGCAGTCAGATGGATTTGCGCCGTGTCGACCTCAGTGCACTATCGCCGGAGGAGCTGCGCCGTATCGTCGGCGAGTTGGTACGGGAAGTCGTGTGGCGAATGAATTCGCCCCCGGAATTCGACCGGCAGCGTCTCGTAAAAGAGGTGCTGGATGAAGCCGTCGGACTTGGCCCGCTGGAAGATTTTCTAGCGGATGAAAGCATTACGGAAATCATGGTCAACCGATATGACGAAGTATTTATCGAGCGCCAAGGCAGGTTGCTGGCCGCCCCGGCGCTATTCAGCAGTGAGATGGCGGTGCGGCACATCATCGACCGTATCGTTGCACCCATCGGTCGGCGCATTGATGAAAGCGCACCGCTGGTGGATGCCCGCCTGCCCGATGGTTCCCGCGTTAATGCCGTCATTCCGCCGCTATCGTTGAAAGGCGCGTGCATCACTATCCGTAAATTTTCCAAAAAGCGGCTACAAATGGAAGATTTGATAGCTTACGACTCCATTGCAGCGCACATGGCACATTTCCTCCAGATCTGCGTGCAGCAACGCAAAAACATCATCATCTCCGGGGGTACCGGCTCCGGCAAAACCACCCTGCTCAATGTACTTTCCAACTATATTCCCGACCATGAACGCATTGTGACCATTGAGGATGCGGCGGAACTGCGCCTATACCAGCCCAATCTGGTCTCGCTGGAGGCGCGCCCGGCCAACATGGAGGGAAAAGGCCGGATTTCCATCCGCGAACTGGTGCGCAACGCCCTGCGTATGCGCCCTGACCGTATTGTAGTGGGCGAATGTCGCGGCGGCGAAGCGCTGGATATGCTGCAGGCCATGAATACCGGCCATGACGGCTCCCTCACCACTGCTCACGCCAACACGGCGCGGGACATGCTGTCCCGTCTGGAAGTCATGGTGCTGATGGCGGGAATGGACATCCCCCTTATCGCCATTCGGGAGCAGATCGCCTCAGCAGTAGACATCATCGTTCAGATCACGCGCTTTTCCTGCGGCTCGCGCAAGGTGACCAGCGTCTGCGAGGTAACCGGCATCGAGAGCGGCACCCTCCAGTTGCAGGAGCTATTCGCCTATAAGCAGCAGGGTTATGATGCCGAAGGCAAGGTGCGGGGTGTCTTTCGGGCAACCGGTGCGGTACCGGAATTTTATGAGGCCATGCGTGAGCGTGGCCTACCGGTAGATTTGTCCATCTTCCGGACCGAAGATACTTTGCGCGGGCGGGAGGAGATACATCATGAGGTGTAAGCTCCGAAACACGCTGCGCCTCTGGATGCCGTCCGGATCCATGTGCAATCCGATGTCACCGGCGAAAATCTCGCACCTGACCCGAGAAGGCTTTGCTTTCAGTCGGGAACAGGGCGCCAGCGCCGTTGAATTCGCCATCGCAACACCCGCGCTGCTGTTGGCGTTGCTTGGAACTTTTCAAGGGGCCCTGCTCTACCAGGCCCGCGCTCAACTCGAAGTCGCCACTCAGGAGGCAGTGCGGGCCGGCACCCTGCATAGTGCCAGCGCCACCGCCATGCGCGATGCCCTCGCCCGCGGTCTGACGCCCCTCTACACCCACGGTCAGAATCTCCAAGCCCTCACCCAAGGTTACGTCATCGCCAAAGTTGCTGCAGGACAAGCATCGATCCGGATATTGAATCCTACCCGCGAGGCCTTTGACGATTTTGCCGAACAGACCCGTGATGCCTCCGGCACTTGGGTCAGAGCCATACCCGTAGATCATCTGGGTTACCGCCCAACCAGTGTCGGCGCCGCCAGCGAGTTGTCCGTACAGGACGCAACCCTGCTCAAGGTACAGATCAGCATCGTCCAGCCCCTGATCGTGCCCTTCATCGATCAACTGGGCAGGGGACTTTACCGGTTGGATAACCGCTTGAATAACATCGGACTACCCACCTTCTTCGGTGTCCGCCTGAGCCCGGTAGTGGGCGCGGATGGTCAAACCCGCTGGGGTATCCCTCTGCAGGCTGAAGCGGTAATGCGCATGCAGAGCCCGGTGCTGGCAGAGGGATTGCCGAGCAGGCGGAGTATAGCGCAGGGGCAGGCTGGAAACAGCAACAACCCCGGGTCGACGGAGAACCTGCCGTCCCCAGCACCCACACCGGGCCCCGACATTGGCGACTATACACCGCCACCAGATCCCGAATTTTGTGCGCACTAAATGGAATATCGCCCACGATCAATGAAATGCCACCATATTGTATCAGGAGCCGAAATGCTGCGACGCCAATCTCCAGTCGTCTCTCCCTTAAACATCCTGACGCTGGCCGTGGGTGCCATGTTGGCTGGTGCTGCTGGTGACGCCGACGCGATGGATTGCAGCCGGGCATCCACGTCTGCCGAGCGGACCATTTGCGGAGACAAGAAGCTCCTCCTTTTGGACCGTGACCTGACGATTGTTTACCATAAATTCATCAAGGTCTTCTCCGACACCGGGCACTACACCCATCTGGTCGCCGAGACGCGAACCGGCCAAAAAGAATGGCTTCGGAAGAGAAATGCCTGTGGCGCCGACGCCGCCTGCATCAAAGTCGCCTATGAAAACCGCCTCGCATTTCTGCAGAGTCAAGTTTGCCATACACGAGATGACAGTCCCATTTACCAAAAGCGGGCTCCGGCGCCAAAACCTGCGCCACCCCAGACCCAACCCGGGGAAACAACCTCGGTATGTTCGCCGACCGACCGGGTGGACTACGATTTTATAAAAAAGAGCGAAGGCGCCATGCTCGACTTCTATGTGCCGGGAGCATTCAAGGCCAATGTCAAAACCGGCAAAAATCTGGGACCACGATATCAAAAGAATAGAAAAACCGGCGATCTCACGCAAAAAGCCATGGCGGCCAGCGGTGTCACGGTGGGGGAAGGCGTGGATCTCGGGCAGCAAACCATCGACAAGCTAAGGCGCTACATGGAGATAGAGGAGAAGAAACATGGTAATCCAGGTAGTGTAGACATAGAAAATATACTATCCAAGGTAAAGCCATACATTGGCTTAAAAAAGGAAAAGGCAGTGGAGGCACTCAACGATTATTACATCAAAAATGATAAGAGCTATCCGCACTTGAAAAAGGCAGAAGCCGATTTCATTTCCTCGGCGGTCAAACACGGTTATGCCGAAGACGCAGCGGCACTTTTCAACAAGAAGGCCAACCCAAAAATGAATTTCTGGGCTTTACCCAGCGCCGCGCAGACCACCCTCACCGACATGAGATACCATTCCTATATCCCCAGCGTCGCCCGGCATTACTACCGGGCGGACTGGGAGGGGGCCGCGGCGGAGTTCGAGGCCCTTGGCACCGGGAAATATGCCCAATATCAAGCCCGTTTTCAGGCACGCGCCCAGATGTTGCGCGATGCCATCACGGATCGATCCCTGCCCAAACAGGGGGATCCCTGTGCCCCGAAGAAAACGCCTGTCGCCTTCCATCGTTCCGTATGGTGGGAAACCCAGCGACGACCACGTTGGGCGTGAGTTTTTACCTCTACTGCCGTTCAGGAGATGCAACATGATACGAAAAATCATTCTCGGCACCGCAGCTTGCGTAGCCATAACCTTCAGTTGGAGCGCCAGCGCAGCAGACACCCCTTTCAACTGCCCGGCCATCGCTGCAAACACTCCGGATGGATTCGTTTCTAGTTGCCATAACACCTCGTTAACTCCTCTTCAGAGCGCTATTTGCCACTACAAACCCAGGGTATGGACCGATAATCTCCTGCTCTTGGATTCTACCGTAGGCGTCGACTACGTCCGCGATTTGCGTGCGGCCGGCACAGGCACCCCCCAATGCAAGGCGTTGCTCGAAAGCCACAAGGCCTACGAGAAGGAACTCCAAGGCTGCGGCAGCAACGGAGACTGCGTTCTCAAGGTCATGAGGAATTGGGCGGGGACCTTGCATCGTATCGAAGATCGCCTGCGCCCCCCTCTGGACGAGGCGGCCCTGAAGAGATTCGCCGGGGGGATGCAGTTCCAGGATGGGCAACGGACGGTCTCCCTGCTGCAACGCCTGGAACAGGGCATGGATCTCTACCCTCTGCCCCAGATGGCATTACCCAACGGCAACGTCCTGGTCTGGGGTTTCCAGCCCCACAATGCGCAGGTGCAGTCGCTGGCCGTGGTCGATCGCCAGGGCGCGGTGCAACTCCTCGGCTTCGTGGACGGGCTTTATCTGGCGCTGCCGTCAGGCAAAACCCGATGGGAGCCCGGGAAAGACGCCAGGATTGCGCTTTTTGTCCGTGACCCCGCCGCGCTGAGCCAGAATTTATCCGCCATCCACGCCTGGGCGGCGGCGGATGTTCTGGGTTTCAACCAAGGCTGTCCGGGCAAAGATCAGGCCCGTTGTCAGGCGGCGGCACAGACCCCTCTGCCCATTCTGGCCTATAACCTGAATTGCAAGGCGGCCAACGGCAAAATCATCCACCAGCACTGTACCATTCCCCTGCCGCAAGTGCCGAATAACGTCTCCCCAGGGTTATTTGGGCAATGAATTAAAGCCATGCTCGGCAGCGCCCAAAATCTCAAAGCATCAGGAACACGTATCCCAATGGTAGAATTGGCGCTCGCGTTGCTGCTGTCTGCCTTTATAGTTAACTCTGCCGGGCAAGGCCGACCCCATTGGAGCGAAAAACGGCAGATCTCCCTCAACGAATCTGGAACAATCCAGAGGATATTAAGGCGGTGCGCGCCCTTTTGACCGGGCAGCAGTCCGTTAAATAGGGGGTGCCTGCTCCGCAAATATCCCCAACGCCCGCTTCAGATCCTCCCAGACCTTGCGCTTGTCGATGGGATTACGCAGCAGATAGGCAGGGTGATAGGTAACAATCAGAGGGATACCCTGATACTGCCGGATCGTACCGCGCAATTGGCTGAGCGGCGTATCTAGCTGAAGCAAGCCCTGCGCAGCAAAGCGCCCCACGGCAACGATCACACGCGGCTGCAAAAGCGCGATCTGGCGCTGCAGGTAGGGCATGCAGGCATGCACTTCCGGACCCAGCGGATCGCGGTTATTGGGAGGGCGGCATTTGAGGATATTGGCAATGTAGGCGTCTTTGTCGCGACTCAGGCCCATGGCGTGGAGCATGTTATCGAGGAGTTGACCGGCGCGACCCACAAAGGCTTCGCCGCGGCGGTCTTCTTCCGCGCCCGGCGCCTCGCCGACAAAAAGCCAAGACCCGCGCGGGTTGCCCGCACCGAATACGGCATGTTTGCGGGTTTCGCCCAAGGGACAGGCCTGACAGGTATTGACCATGTTGCTGAGGTCACGCCAGTCCAGGGTGGCGATGCGGGTGATCCGTTGCAGATCAACAGCAGTGACGCTGGCTTGGGTAGCAGGTACCGGCGGAGGTGGAAGGGGTTCGGCAGTGGGCGGCGACGGTGTGCCGCTCCCCGGAATGGGGGCTGCCACTGTGAATGAGGGGGTCTGTTCTTCGGCGGAGATCGGGAGTGGCTCCGGGCGCGGCACGGACGTCTCGACAAGGGGCGACGGAACAGACTCCGACGCCGATGGCGCAGGTATAGATCGGTTCGCTACGGCGCCAGCGACGGTTACCGTCGTTTTGGCCTGCGCCAACTCCGGCGGCGGGTCGCCGGGCACGGGCATACGCAAAAGTTGCAGGAACTGGCGCTGTTTGTCGCTGAGGATGTCGGGCATGGGTCTATGCTAAAGGTCCGGCCCATCGGTGGCAATCATTCTGCCAACGAGAAGGGACCGAGGGAGGAAACACCAATACCCACAGTTCTATCCGGCTGAAAAACAAATTATTATGGAAATCTAGTATATGATGTCATATGTTAGTGAACTGCATAGGAGAATGACCATGAGAATAAGCCTGCAGAGGGTCGTCTTTGGTGTAGCCGCCACACTGCTCTCGACCGTCACTGCTGCAG